>JAYELV010000304.1:0-9014 GCA_034717755.1 Pseudomonadota bacterium
GGCGCTTTCACCGATCTTTGATTCAATACGGATCTTCCAGCGCCGTCATCCGGCTTTGGGTTGCCGGATTTCGCTTCCGCTCATCCGGCCTACAGGTTTTTCCTGCACGGGGTTATTGAGAAGTTACTTCACTTCAAATGCTCTCTCTATCTGGCTCTATATTACACCCGTACATTGCGGCTCTATTTATCAGACCGCATACTCGCTTCACGCAGAACCCGCCGCCAGCTTTTATCGCCAAGAAATCCCCAGCTCGCAGGGTCCTTGAGGATATTTTCATCAAAAAAACTGACGTAGTGCTGAATAGATTCCTCTACATTGTCCGCGAACAGAGGCTTTCCAAAAATCGCCACGATTTGATCATCATGGGAGCTGGCATATGTCGGGATCACAGGCACCCCCATGCGTACGGCAATTTTTGCCGCCCATGGAGAAAAGCCGATTTCCTGTCCGAACATCTGTACATCAATGCGGTTGGCGGAAGAGTCCATGCTATCGAGAGTTGCAGCGACTGACTTGCCCGACTTCAGGATGGAAAACAGCGAGCGTGACAATAGAAATGGATTACCGCCTCTGACCATGAGGATGGTTGTTTCCATACGCTCAAAGACATCGATCGCTATTTTAGTCCGCTCGATGGTGGATGAGTTTTTTGTGATTAATATAAACGGGAACTCGCGGTTCATTTTAAGCGCCGATAAAAGACTACCGAAATTATGCGGCACCGCGATGATTGCGCCACCGTACTCCTCTATCAGGTCATTCATCATGCGTGTATCACTTGCAGTGAATTGAATCTGATCTGCAGCTGCATCGATCCCATTATGGTACAGGTTAGCCAGGGTCTTTGTGGCTTCCACGGCGTTGCTCAGGAAGTTGTTATAAATATGCCGCGGATCGTGCGTGTAGCCCTTTCTTTCAGCCAGTATGCAGATATATTCACAGGACAAACGAATCGGATTCTTCGGCCACCAGTACAATAGGCGCAATACAAAAATTGAGAAATGAATCGGCAGCATGACGATTGCCCGAGGAGCATGTTCCAGCATGCCGTAGAGAAAAGGAATAGCAAAGGCCTTGATCCGGGTGCCGCTAAAAAGACGCCCTCCGCGACGCTCAGTTTTCTCTTTGGCTTCAAACTCTTTCAGGTAGAGGGAGTCAGAGCGAATGATTTCAGAGCGATATTTGGGGTTATTGTCAGTTGACTTCATGAGATTTGAATCAATTTCATGTGAGAAATTTTGTTGTTTGTGTTCGTGCAGTATACCCTGTGCTGAAATTGTTGCCTGCTTTCAAAACCAACTATCACTGGTTCCCAAACTCCAGCTAGGAAACCCGCATCGTGAAGCTACAGCTTCGATGCAAAGATTGACCGCGGTGGGTCGAAAATGCTACTGGGGTTCCGGGAAGCAGGAGCTTCCGGACAGAACTCATCGCGATAACGCAGAATTTCGACAATTTCCATATTATTGATATTGCATTTATAAGCCTATGCATCTACAATAAAACTAGCGCTGAGCGATATGTGTGTGAAATTTCCCTTCATGGTCTATTCTCGGCGCAGTGGATGTGGATTTCCGAAAAAGAGAAGGAATAAAGTGTCAATACGGCATTGAGTCAAAATGGAGAGGTGGAATCCAGAGTGAACGATGAGGGATATTTTGTTATCCAATGATTGGGTGGATTAGTTTTACCATCATGGGAGACTGGGTAATGGGTACGACAGAACTCTATAAGTATCGGCGCACAATCGAAGAAGCCAGAGAGGCAACCTCGGATCAGTTGAAAACGTTGGCGAAAGGATTTGACGAGGAGCATGATCCTCCCGGGAGTAAAGATAACGTCAATCACTATGCTGATGCGTTATCAAGCCTGGTGTTTGAAGCGATTGACAACGCGATTTTCTGGACTGACAAAGTCAACGATCTGGAGGCATTCAGGGATCACGTACAGGGTGCAATTGATTCACTGGAGACAGCCATCGCTGTTTTAAAGCGTTCAGAGGAGAAACAAACCAGATTGAGTGCAAAACACAAGGAGCACCATTAAATCAGGGAACTCTCCCGGGAGTGAGCCCCTTAATTAACTCACCTCTCAAAAGTCCCGTGCAAGATCACTCTCATTGCGAGCGCAGCGCGGCAATCTCATTGATTCCGAGGCATTTATCGCAACTCAACTTGATTGCCCGCGACCACAGTTTGATGACAGCCTCCTCCACCCTGCCATAAGAATCTGCTGTCAGTGCAGATTTGCACGCCCATCTGCTTGGGAATGGCACGACGACAACATCAAATGCCTCATAGGTCACGATAGGCTTCCTCGTCGGCCTCTGATGTCCACTCACTCAAAGTGCCTTCAAGACTTTGTGCAAATACTAGATCCACACTCCGTGCCTTGCGGAGGTGAACATCATCATCTTCAATATCAAAGGCAACCACATCGCCTGCCTTCAGATGGAGCAGGCACCGTACCGGTTCAGGTATTGTCGCCTGGTACTTTTTCGTCAGCCTACTTGTCGCTGTTTGCATCATCATGCCTCCGGTGTTAGGTACTACTAGCATTACCCATTACCACTTCATAATGATAACGTTTGTGAGCACAGAGAATCGGTTGTATTGTGTGGCGGTTGGCCTCATTCCTTACAGAATGTGCTGCACTATCAGTTGCAGGCGCTCTTCGCCGTAGTAGTCGTTGATATCGAGTCGGTAGGCGATCTCGACCAGGTCCCCGCTGGTGCAATCGCTCTCCTCCGCCTGGTTGAAGGCGATCGCCTCTATCACCGGCATCGATGCATCTTCAGGGGTCAACATCAACTTCAGATGGCGTTGCGCGACCACCTTGTGATTCTTCACTCTGAAGCGACCGTCAAACTGTGGCTCCGGAAAATGTTGCCCCCAGGGACCGCCCCGGCGGATTGCCTGTGCCAGTTCCAGGTTCAACTCTGCAGATGAAAGTTCGCCGTCTGACTCGATGCTCCCCTGCAACTGCTCTGCAGTGACCAGACGGCCCACCTCTTCATCAAAAGCCCGCTTAAAATAGTTCAAATTATCTCTGGGAAGACTCAATCCCGCCGCCATGGCGTGGCCGCCAAACTTGTTGATCAGCCTAGGATTGCGCGTCGCAATGGCATCCAGCACATCACGAATATGCACGCCGGGGATCGAGCGTGCAGAGCCTTTAAGCTCATCAGCCGTATCCGCGGCAAAGGCAATCACCGGACGATGGCAGCGCTCCCTGATCCTGGCTGCGAGAATACCGATGACCCCCTGGTGCCACACCGGATCAAACAGGGTCAAACCTGCCGGCAGCTCCTGTTCATCTGCCAGCTCGATGGCATCGAGCATTGACACGGCCTGCTGTTTCATTTGCTCTTCAATCTCACGGCGCTGCAGATTCAGGCTGTTGAGTTCTTCCGCCATCTGCGACGCCGCTCCAGCATCATCGCTGAGCAGGCACTCGATGCCCAGTGACATATCCTCGAGCCGTCCGGCTGCATTCAATCTTGGCCCCAGTGCAAACCCCAGATCAGTCGCCACCAGACGATTGGCGGTGCGTTTGGATATCCCGATGAGCGCAGTAATTCCGGCGCAGCAGCGCCCTGCCCTGATACGCTGCAATCCATTCTCGACCAGTATCCTGTTATTTTGATCCAGCGGCACCACATCGGCAACAGTGCCCAGTGCCACCAGGTCGAGATAGTCCGCCATGTTCGGCTCGCTGATGTGCTGCTGTTCAAACCATCCCTGCTGACGCAAGGCAGTGCGCAATGCGGCCATGAGATAGAAGATCACGCCGACTCCGGCGAGATTTTTGCTCGGAAACTCATCCCCCTCCAGGTTGGGATTAACGATGGCATCGGCATCCGGCAATGCATCTCCCGGCAGGTGATGATCTGTCACGATCACAGCGATACCACAGGCTTTTGCTGCAGCGACACCATCAATACTGGAGATGCCGTTGTCAACCGTGATGATCAGGTCCGGCTTCCGCTCGCTGGCGACCTCCACCAGCTGAGGCGACAAGCCGTAGCCAAAATGAAAACGGTTCGGCACCAGGTAGTCGACATGCGCAACGCCCATCGCTCGCAATGCACGAACAGAGAGCGCACAGCTGGTGGCGCCGTCAGCATCGAAATCGCCGACAATGAGGATACGCCGCTGATGCTGCAACGCATCAGCCAGGATTTCAACGGCCCGTTCAATACCGGAGAGCTGTTGCGAGTGATGCAGTCTCTGCAAAGTGAGATCCAGATCTTCAGATGAGCTAACGCCGCGATTGAGGTAGATGGTTTGCAATACCGGATGCAAACCTTCAGGGAGATGGTGAGTATGAATCTGATGATGGCGACGGATGATTTTCATGGTTATCGGCCTGGCGGAAACTTCTCAATAACTGCGCGTAAATGCAAAAAATGTAGGTCGGGTTAACGCAGCGCAGCGGAGAGTAACCCGACGTTTTCCTGTTATTTTTGTCGGGTTACGCTTCGCTAACCCGACCTACGGCTGAAAATGTAATCTCTCAATGCCCCTGTGCAGGTCAATCATCCATAGGATGCGCAAACAACCCCAGCTGCTGTGTGATCTGTTGTTGTGTCAATTCAGTGAACAATGCCTGATCAGCCAGGGTGAAAACTCCGCAGCTCTCGTACCAGGCTATACCCTGCGCCCATGGTTCTGCGGCGACTGCGCCCTGCGGAAGCCTCGGCAACAGATAGCAGATGCCGGGACGATAGAGCAGGTTAAAGGGCTGGTTGTGCTGCTGAAACTGCTCGATCATCTGCCACGCCTGCTCAGCGGAATGCTCCACCCGGCACTTCAGCGGATAGGGTTGATCACCGCCATGATGCCGCCAGCATTGTGACTCTACCGGCAACGGTTCGCTGCGAAGGAACCCCTGGAAATGGAGATGATTTACCGAGGCGCCTGCACCCAGGCTGTTATAGCCGATTCCAAATCCCGGCATGACCTGCTGTTGCGCGCTGACAAGCTGCCATATCATGGCGTGGGAGTCGAAATCCAGATATTGCGGCCGCTGCGCTTGCGCATTAGGCACGATCAACAGATGCCAGGGCGCAAATGGAAACTTATTGTAGAGCACCCTGAAGTGACGACCACTCCATTCGCCCTGCCACAATATTTCGGGCTGCAGAAAAGGACGGTTGAAATTGAAGCGTCGATCATCAAACGGCTGACTGATGGCGTCGAATTTTTGTGTGGAGAGGCGTTCCGGACGCAGCCTGCGCATATTGTTATAGAGAAGCTCCCAGCTGCCAACTTGTCTATGCCGCCAACACTGCTGATCCTCGATGCCCTCTGTGGCCAGGATCGCAAAGACGCTCTCATCATCCTCGCTCCCCTGCCCTGCAGTTTTCATGGCATCAAAATTTTTCTCAAGAGCATGCTGTAACGGCTGACGCAGCTCGTCTCCCTGAAGAGAGTTTGCCAGCACCAGGATAAATGCGCCGAGGCCATCCGCCGAGAGCATCTGCGACAGGCCGTCGCTGAATTGCCGGCGGAAATCATCACCATCCGCAGCTATGAACATTTGTGTTCGTGCTCCTGCTGCTGTAAGTACTCCTTCTCGAGGTCACTGCCGGGAACCGGATCGACACCGCCTTCATGATAGGGATGGCAGCGCGATACGCGGCGCAGCCCCATCCAGAAACCACGCATGACGCCATGCAGCTCGATCGCCTCGAGCATGTAGCTGGAGCAGGTGGGGTAGAAACGGCAGTTATTGCCAAGAAACGGGCTTAATAGCAGCTGATAACCACGCAGCAGCATCAATACCAGCCGTTTGATCAATGCCCGGCTCCTGCACACTGCCCGCAGCGCCCCATGATCTCAACCACTTCGTTGCTGCAGCTGAAACCTGCCTGGCTGGCGGCAAGATCAAGGCTCTTCTGAATATTGCTGTCCTCCATCTCTTCCACCTGGCCACACTGTGAGCAGATCAGGAACTGGCTCTGATGCGATGCATCGGGGTGTACACACGCCAGGTATGCCTGCAGGGTTGCAAGACGGTGAATCAATCCCTGCTGCAGCAGAAAATCCAGCGCACGGTAGACAGTCGGCGGGGCTGCTGTTGGATCCATTTTTTGTAGAATGTCATAGGCGCCCAGGGGCTGGGATGACTGCATGATAATCTTCAATACACGCCTGCGCAGGGGTGTCAGTCGGACGCCACGCTGCTTGCACAGCTGTTCATCATGAATCAGCAAATCATGACGCGCCATGATTGACTCCACTCATGTTCGCAGCCTGCAGCTTGCGCCTTCTGTTTCGATACGCAGTGCCAACAGAGGCGCATAGATAGAGCACTGCTGCTATCAGGGTAATGATCGCACCGGTGGGCAAGTCTGTCTCATATGAGAGCGCCAGTCCGCTGGTTGAAACAACGATCCCGATGAGTGTCGCTGCAATCATCATTTTCGACAGGGTATGCACAAACTGGCCGGCAATCGCGGCCGGCAATGTCAGCAGTGCGATCACCAGTATCAAGCCGACGACCTGGATCAGCAGCACCACCGTAACGGCGATCAGGCACAGCAACAGCAGGTAGAAAAAAGTGACGGGGACACCACGCAGCAGCGCGAACTCCTCGTCAAATATCACGATCTCGAACTGACGATGAAACACAAAGAGTATGACTGCGAGAATCAGATCCAGCACGATCATGATCCATAAGTGGCTGCTGCTAACCATGAGGATGTTGCCAAACAGATAGGAGATCAGATCGACCTGGTAACCCGGTGTCGCCGCCATAAAAAGAATGCCGATCGCCATGCCGATCGCCCAGATCGCACTGATTAACGTATCCTCCCGCTCCTTCCAGTGCAGGCTGATGACACCAATCAACAGTGCTGACACGATTGCAGCGATGAGTGCGCCTGCAATCGGCGCAAAGCCAAAAAAGAGTGCGGCGCCCATGCCGCCAAGCACCGCATGCGCAATACCACCTGCTACAAAACTGATGCGTTTGACCACCACCCAGGTACCGATCAGCCCGCAGCCAACAGCCGCCAGCAGCCCCGCAAGCAGGGCGCGCTGCAGAAACTCGTAGTGCATCAATGCTTCAATAAAATCCATCGTCGCTCCTCATTCCTCAGTCCTCAGTCCTCATCCCTCACTCCTATATCTTCAATGCCCATGATGAACCTGGCGCACATCTTCACCATACAAATCACGAATATCATCACCACTGATGACGTCGGTCGTATGACACACCAGGGTGCCGCTGAGACAGGCGACACGCTTCACATAGGCGGAGATAAATGCAATATCATGGGAAACGACGATCACTGTCATGCGTTCATTCAGCTGCTTCAGCAGATCAAAAATTTCACTTTCGACACGCTGGTCGATATTTGAAGTAGGTTCATCCAACAACAGCATGCGGGGTTCACAGGCGAGTGCGCGTGCAACCAGTACACGCTGAAGCTGCCCTCCCGAAAGCGTGCCGATAGTGCGTCCCTTCAAAGCCGAAACCTCGGTTTCACGCATCGCCTGCAGTGCTATATCCCTGTCATGAGCATGATAACTACCCCACATTCCATTCAGCCTGCCCATCAATACCAACTGCTCGACAGTGATCGGAAAATCACGCTCAAACGCCGGATATTGCGGCACATAGCCAATATTTCTACGCGCCTTGCGAGGATGCTTTCCCAGTACCCTGAGCGTGCCGCTCGATGCTTGCAGCAAGCCGAGAATAATACGGATCAGGGTGCTCTTGCCGCCGCCGTTCGGACCCACGACTCCGACAAACTCACCATGCGGGATTTGCAGCGAAACATGTTCCAGCACCGGAACCTGACCATAGGAGAACGAGAGGTCATGAATATCGACTGCCAGGTCACTCACGATCGCCTCCTGGAGCCGTGGCAATAGCCTTTGCTACCTGCCGCAGGCTGGCAGCGAGGTCATAGGCGAGTGGATCTGTGCGAATCAACTCCACGCCAAGTTCATCTGCAACCACTGTGGCGGTGTTGCCGCTGAATTGCTGCTGCACCAGCAGAGCAGTAATCTGCTGCTGTCGCGCTGTTTCAATCACACGGACAAGCTGCTTTGGACCCGGATCCTTGCCCTGCAACTCGATCGCCACCTGCTGCAGGCCGTAAGTTTTGGAAAAGTAGCCCCATGCAGGATGAAAAACCAGAAAACTGTTTCCGGCAAGGGGGCGCAACTGCTCTTCAATCGATTGGTGCAGATTCTCGAATTGTTGTTCCAGCTGTTGCTGATTGAGGCGAAACTGCTGCTCATGCTGCGGTGCTATTTTGACCAGCACTTGAAGAATATTGCGTGAAATAGCGATTGCATTGAGCGGTGATGTCCATACATGCGGATCAAGGCTCTCATCTCCTGTCGAATGCGCATGCTCCACGGCGGAGCTTACAGGCAAGTCGCTGCGCGCATCGACAATCAGCATGTGCGCATTGAGCGCTTTCAGCCGGGGCATCCACACCTGTTCGAATGGAATCCCCGAGCGTATATAGAGATCAGCATCTGCAAAACGCTGCAGCTGTTTTGGAGTTGGGTCATAATTGACCGGATTGTGCCCGGTAGGGACAATCGACTCCACGCTGACAGCTTCGCCACCCACCTGCGCAGCCAGGTATTGCAGCGGCGGTACACTGGCAAAAATCGAGATTTGCTCAGCATGCAGGGAAAATGGCAATATCAGCAGGCAGGCTACCGCTAAAAAACGCATAATAGAGAAGTTAGAGATCAATAATTGTTACATTATAACATTACATTGGAAGCAGCACCTTGAACCAGGGAATACTGATACTCCACCCCGATAATTGCGAAAGCCATCCCGATATGCAGCAGGTCATACAACTGCTGCAACGAGAAAGGCTGATCGGCAGCAGCATTGAAGGCATGCCGGACAGCTACTTTGCAGGAGAGATGTTTTTACAGCTGATCACCTTCATGGGCTGCTCACCGCATATCCGTTTCGAGCCGGAAGATGAACAGGACAAGGGCTACTGCTACGTCACACTGGCAGACTAT
>JAYELV010000305.1:0-8999 GCA_034717755.1 Pseudomonadota bacterium
GCGCTTTCACCGATCTTTGATTCAATACGGATCTTCCAGCGCCGTCATCCGGCTTTGGGTTGCCGGATTTCGCTTCCGCTCATCCGGCCTACAGGTTTTTCCTGCACGGGGTTATTGAGAAGTTACACATTGTGCTTGTAACCGATCAATAGAGTGGTTACAATGCGCGCTGCTTTACAGGCGCGTAGCTCAGTTGGTTAGAGCACCACCTTGACATGGTGGGGGTCGGTGGTTCGAATCCACTCGCGCCTACCAGATAAATCAACCACTTACCGGAGACGGTGGGTGGTTTTTTATTGCTTGTAGATATTTGGCGGCATTCAATGGCCACTGGTTTGCCGGTCAATGTTCTGCATTTTCTGATCAGCCGCCTGCTGCATGGATTGCTCCAGCCCTTTAACTTTCTCGATATGTTGCTGGTAGACGCCATGCGTTTGTTGATAGAGCGCATCGGCAGTCTCTTCGACTGCTTCATCGACTGTTTTATCAGCGCCGCCGAGAACAGTAAAATAAAGGATGGCCACAACGACCAGGGCTAATAATAGCTGTATCATAGTCAATCTCCCTCAAGTGATTCTATTAGTATATCCTGCTTTAGCTAATGTTCTGGATTTTCAATACAGCAGTTCCCCTGCAGACTATTCAGAATGAAAAAACCGTAATTGCTTCTGTGATAGAATTACCGGCTGTTTTGAACCAGCTGAAGAGTTTGTGAATGGAAAATCTCCTTGAAATTCGTGATGGTTGCACCACTTCGGAGCAATTTCTTAAAAGTCTCTCATTTTCCCGTTATCTTGCGATCTATAAGCAGGAATTCATCGATGATCTGGACCACAGGTCCGAGCATCTGCCTGAAGCCCGGCACAAAGTCGATTTCATCAAGGAAATTTGTGCGCGGCATTTTCTGGAGATTTTAGACAGTGATGGCTTCGACGCTCATCACGATTTGGAGCAGGCGAAACATCATGTGCGTTTTCTTGATGGCGCCTTTCATCATTTCCGTCGTAAATCCTACTCGCGCCTGATTCGTCTGCAAAACGAGGTTGTCAGCACCGGCGCGGAAACGCCTGAAACAGTCAAAGATAAAGTTACCGGAAAGGCTGTCAATCTGGCTGACCTGATCCTTGAGACGCGAAGAAAGCTGATGAAAAAGGTTGGCCTGGAGCATGGTGTGCGCCGTTCGCATGGTCTGGAGGTGTCGCCTAACGTGACTGCCGGAGAGATCTCCGGGCACTATTTCAAGCTGCCTTCAGATTATGTGCCGCTCTCCCATGTTCCTGTCACCATTGCAGCTGATATTCGCACCGGCGTGGATTATTCGACACCCTCGAACAAGCGCGCACTGCCATTTTATGAGCTCGATCACAACCCATTGCATCTGGAGTCTTTCGAGCCGGACGACTGGGTCTCAGTTCCACTCCAGGTAGGCGCCTATCTGATCATTGCCTATATCCACAAATCCCGTGGCTGCATCGAGATGGAGCCCGGCCTGCTGAATCTGTTTCCCTTTGCCAGGGTTGCTGATATCAAGAACAGCCGCCCCGCAGATGGCATCTTCATCTTTGGTGATCCTAATGCCGACCTGGATGACCTCGGCTATTACTGGGATGAAAACAGCCAGGTGCTGGTTGGTGTGGTGCCAAACAGGGATGAACTGAAATATTTTGGATATGCCAAAAAGCCCGTATTGACTCTGCACAATGTGCTCGCAATCCGTAATGGCGAGATTCCGCTGCATTGCGGCTGCACCCGCTATATCGTGAAATTCGATGCGCATAGCGATGAACCCTATATTACCGAGATGCTGATCAAGGCCGATGATATGGGCCGCATTCACCTGCAGAAGGGTGATGACCATGTTATGCGTCCCTTCTTCTATGGCACCGAGACCGGCGCATTTGCCTGTCTGGATGGCTTCAGTGATGAGGCGAAAATGCAGATGGAGGGTCGTGAAGTCGGCTACAACAAGGATACCGGTTCCAATGCCCGCCAGATTGTTCCCGTCACGGATTGTGAAGAGGTGACGAACGGCGATCCTCTGGATGTGCTGCTCTACATGAATAACTTCACCCTGGTAGAGTCTGGCGAAAGCACCATCGAGACCAATATGTCGGTGGAGGATGCGATCGAACATCTGCGCCTGGGTGAGCGGGTTGCCGCCGGCAGCACGCAAACGGGCCGTGGCTCCAAAGAGAGCAGTTACTGGGCCAACCCGTTCCCGTTGCTCAAAGAGGCGGATGGTTCCATCCTGCATCCCGAACTCTATGAGCAGTTTACCAAAAATGAGAAAGAGTTCATCAACGTCGTTAGAAAGCTGGTCGAACAGGATGAGATGCAGATCGGCGTCGCCTATAGCCAGTTGATGGCCGGCGTCTACAAGGACAACAGCGACGAGGATATTCTGCGCTGTGGGTACAAGGATCGCGATGATGTCGAGATGAATGCTCCGGTGCATCTGGCCGAAGGACTCATTGACCTGATCAAAAGCACTGCACTGCGCAAGCGTGAAAAAAGTGCTGACAAAAAAGAGGTCAGCATCACCATTGCACTGGTGGGCGACAGCCGCACGGGAAAATCAGAAACAGCAGAAAAAATGGAAGGGATATTGAGCCTGAGTTTGATATAAACCTTAAGAACCTGGTATGTGCAGGCGTGAGTACGCCTTGATCAGTGCGTCTTTACTTGATGTGATCGTTGATATCCATGCTGTGGTGAGGGATGCCGATAATATCTATACTCTTGTCACAAATGGTGTAGAAAACCAGGTGCATTCCTTCAGGAAAGCAGTAATATCCTGCTTTAATGTCATCACGGTTTTTGCCAATTAATGGGTTCTCTGCAAGCCAGGAAAATCTGCTAAACAGCAGGTTCAAATATTTGTCTGCTTGCAGAGTTCCCCACTCTTTATAGGTATAAAGCCAGATTTCTTCCAGATCTGCTTGAGCTGATTCCCTGATTGTATACTTCGAGCTCATTTAACATGTTTCTTATGCAGACTGGATATGAACCGATTGCTATCAAAATTTTCTACGATGGGGCTGTCTTCTCCAGCCTGGAGCTTTTCTCTTAGTAACTGCAGTTTTGTTTCATCATCTTCCAGTTTGCGAAGACCGGCACGAACTATTTCACTGGCGGACTGAAAGCGGCCCTGGGCAATTTTTTCAGAAATAAATTCGTCAAAATGCTGACCGAGAGTGACTGATGTGTTTCTTGCCATATCTACCTCCTCGATATATGTATTGTAACTATTCAGCTTGCTGATAAATTGGCCAGCCAAGTCGCTGTTTGCGGGCGTATCTGTAAGAAACGTAGGAGGCATGGATGCCGACTCGAGCCTACATGGATGTATTCACGGCGTTTTCTGGAAGATATGCCCGCAAACAGCGACGAAATAACTGGTACTGAATAGTTACTATGTATTAAATATTAATACAGATAAAAAGAGTGGGCAAGAGATGTGTTCGTTGGATTATTGCTGTAGCTGTCCGTTCAATAACACCAGCTGCATGCGCTCATCCCTGATCTCAACCCGGCTGATATTGCCATTGGTGACATTGAACCGGTACATGCAGGCAGTATCGGCGCCAATTGCACGGACAAGGGCGGCGCGAATGACGCCTGCATGCGCCACCACCAGAAGATGCCTGCCTTCATGGTGATCCCTGATTGAATCGAAAACAGCGCTGATGCGCTGAAAGAAGCTGCTCACCGGTTCGGCGTCCTGCGGCGTGTTATTGACCGGATCGGCATAGAAGGCGGCGAACTCATCGCCGCGTTCGCTCTTCAACTCATCCTTTGTCTTACCCTCCCAGGCGCCGAAGCCGATCTCCTTGAGCTGCTCGTTGATGATCACCGGAATGTCGTGACGCTCCCCGAGGGCTTCGGCAAACTGCGCGCAGCGGGTCAGCGGTGAGGAGAGAATTATGTCCCATGATGCGGCGTTGCCGACACCGCGCCACATCTGCTCCCACCCCTTGTCAGTCAGAGGATCGTCGATGGTGTGCCCACGGTAGCGGCTGCCGCCTTTCGGCTCGCCGTGGCGAATGAAGTCGATGATAGTGGTCTCTGACATACCAGTTACTCTTCGATCAGATCATAGAGCTGCTGGATTTCGACATCCCAGATGGAGCTGTCGATGGTCTCCAGCACCATCGGGATCTCATCGAAGCGAGGATCATTCATGATGTAGCGAAATGCCTCCCAGCCGATCTTGCCGATGCCGAGACTCTCGTGGCGGTCAACGCGCGCTCCCAGCTCGGGTTTGCTGTCATTCAGATGCATAGCGCGCAGATAGCGAAAGCCGACAACTTCCTCAAATTCAGCGAACGTCCGCTTGCAGGCATCAGCGGTGCGCAGGTCGTAACCGGCAGTAAAGATATGGCAGGTATCGATACACACGCCGACACGCTCTTTATCTTCGACCTGCTCGATCATTGCAGCGATCTGTTCAAAGCGATGTCCCAGATTGGTTCCCTGTCCTGCTGTGGTCTCGATCACGGCTATGACATCCGAGGTCTGCTGCAGCGCCAGGTTGATGGACTCGGCGACTCGTGCAATGCTGTCGGCTTCAGGGATTTGTTTAAGCGTGCTGCCAGGATGGAAATTCAGCAGTGTGAGCCCCAGCTGTTCACAGCGCTGCATCTCATCGAGGAAGGCATCGCGTGATTTTTGCAGCTTTTCACTCTCCGGGTGACCAAGATTGATCAGGTAGCTGTCATGCGGGAGTACATGTTCAGGAGCAATCCCCACCTCTCGAAGGTTGTCTTTGAAGGCGCTGATGCTCTCTTCAGAAAGCGGTTTAGCCTTCCACTGCCGCTGATTTTTAGTGAATAGCGCAAAGGCTTTTGCGCCAATCTTATGCGCATTCAGCGGCGCGTTTTCGACACCGCCCTGGGCGCTGACGTGGGCTCCAACATATTTCATCGGGTTTATAGCAGGGAGTGCTTGTGGGAAGATTCAGAAGTGCAAAGTATACCTGTTAATCATGGCGCCCGGATGTGGGATTGATCTTCTGATGAAGAAATAGAGATGATGATGAGCCACAGATGGATATGGATGAAGAGATAAAACAGAGCGAGGCAATACTTGGAAGTTAGAATTCACACTGATATCAGTGAAATTACTGCTGATGCCTGGAATACACTTGTGCAGGACAACAATCCCTTTTTGCGCCATGAATTTCTCAATGCGATGGAGAGACATGGCTGCGTCGGAGAAAAATTTGGCTGGCTGCCCCGACATATTACAGTGTATGAAAATGATCTGTTGATTGGAGCAATGCCGCTGTATGAAAAACACAACTCCTATGGTGAGTTTGTGTTTGATAATGCCTGGGCCGACGCCTATGAGAGAGCGGGCAGGGCTTATTTTCCTAAACTGGTATCAGCGATTCCATATACTCCTGCGACGGGGCAGCGACTGCTTTCGGTTGCGGGCCGTGAAGAGGAGACCTGGCCGCTGCTGCTGCAGACTGCTCTGCAACTCTCCGCTCAGATAGGGGCGAGCAGCTTTCATGCGCTCTTTCCAGATCGCGGGGAACATCACTTTTTTCAGCAGCAGGGGTTGTTAAGCAGGCATGATTGCCAGTTCCACTGGCGCAACGGAAACTACCGGGATTTCGATGATTTTCTGAGTCGACTGGTCTCCAGAAAACGCAAAAACATCCGCCAGGAGAGACGCAAGGTTGCACAGGCCGATATCAATTTACGACTGCTTGACGGTCACAGCGCAACGTCTCTCGATTGGCAAAATTTCACCCGTTTCTATGAGCAAACATTTGCCGAGAAGTGGGGTGTTGCAACATTCAATCTCGGTTTTTTTCAGGAGCTGGCGCAGACATTGCCTGAGCAGATTGTGCTGGTGCTTGCTGATGCCGGTGCAACCTGTATTGCCGGAGCATTGATGTACCGTAGTGATACCACGCTCTATGGCCGGCACTGGGGATGCATCGAGCAGGTTGACGCCCTCCATTTTGAAGCATGTTACTATCAGGGCATTGAATACTGTATTCGTCACGGTCTGCAGCGGTTTGAACCGGGTGCACAGGGAGAGCACAAGATAGCGCGTGGTTTTTTGCCAACGCTGACCCGCTCCAGTCACTGGATTGCAGATGACGATTTTCGCCAGCCGATCAGCAATTTTGTAGTCCATGAGCGCGAGGCCGTGGCTGAATATATGACGCATCTTGAAGCCTCCACTCCCTATAAGCACACATGAAACCCTACTCTGAATCCTGCGATCAAAACCGCGATCCCATCCTTGCCGTGATTCAACCGCTGTTTTCCGGCTGTAAGCATCTGCTTGAAATTGGCAGCGGCACAGGCCAGCATGCGGTCTATTTTGCACAACAGATGCCGCATCTGATTTGGCATACCAGTGATCGGAAAGAGAATCATCAGGGAATCTCTATGTGGCTCAATGATGTCGAATTGCCTAATACGCGGCAACCGCTGGCGCTTGATGTCAGCCATGATCATTGGCCGCAGCAGCAGTTTGATGCGGTGTTCTCCGCCAACAGTGTACATATTATGAGCTGGCAGGATGTGCAAGCCATGTTTGCAGGAATCGGGCGGGTGTTGAAAGAGGGAGGCGCCTTTGCTCTCTATGGTCCCTTCAACTATAACGGCGAGTTCACCAGTGAGAGTAATGCGCGATTTGACTTGTGGTTGAAAGATCGTGATCCGTTTAGTGGAGTCCGCGATTTTGAAGCCCTGAATCAACTGGCGATGCAGGCTGGTATGCAGTTGTTGAATGACGATGAAATGCCTGCTAATAACAGGATTCTGAGCTGGATCAGGGAATGATTTCAAAAAGATAAAAAGATTGGAGTGATGCAATTGAATAAATATTTGACGCTTTACACAGCTTCTCCGGCGATGAAATTCAGAACCATCGTGCTGGCGATTGGATTTTTGCTGCTGTTGCTGGCGCTTCCTGTGCTGGCTAAAACAGTGGAGGGCGAGAGTGAGATCAACTGGTTCACTCTCACCATGGGGCTTTTTGGCGGCCTGGCGATGTTCCTCTTCGGCATGGAGCAGATGTCCGAGGGGCTCAAGGCGGCGGCCGGGGATACGCTAAAAAACGTGCTTTCCAAGTTGACCAGGAACCGTTTTATGGGGGCTGTCACCGGCGCCTTTGTTACGGCGGTGCTGAACTCTTCATCTGTCACCACGGTGTTGGTTGTGGGGTTTATCTCGGCCGGATTTATGACGTTAGCGCAGTCTGTGGGCGTCATTATGGGTGCAAATGTCGGCAGTACCTTCACCGCACAGATCGTCGCATTTAATATCACCCAGTATGCTCTGCTGCTGGTGGCGGCAGGCTTCTTCATGCTGTTTACAGGCAAACGGGAAAACGTGCGCCACAGTGGCGCCATGGTGATGGGGCTCGGGCTGATTTTTTACGGCATGGGGGTGATGGGAGAGGCGATGCAGCCATTGCAAAGCTATCAGCCGTTTCTTGATCTGATGGTGAAGATGGAGAACCCGCTGCTTGGCATCCTCGTGGGCGCAGTTTTTACCGGACTGGTGCAGTCCTCGGCAGCGACGACCGGCATTGCCATCGTGATGGCTTCGGCAGGACTGATTACACTGCCGGCTGGTATCGCGCTTGCCTTCGGCGCAAATATTGGTACTTGCGTCACAGCCATTCTGGCATCTCTGGGGAAACCGGTTGAAGCCGTGCGCGCAGCTGCGGTGCATGTCATTTTCAATATAGCGGGTGTGCTTCTGTGGGTGATGTTTATACCGCAGCTGGCGGAGTTCGTTGTTTCGGTTTCGCCGGCAGCGCCAGATCTTTCCGGCAAGGCGCGCATGGCGGCAGAGGTGCCGCGCCAGATTGCGAATGCGCATACAATATTTAATCTGGCCAATACAATACTGTTTCTCGGCTTTACCACCTATTTCGCCCGGCTGGTCGAGAGGCTAATACCGGATAAGCCGGTTAAGGAGACGATTCTTGTCGAGCCTCGCTTTCTGGATGAAGCTGTCGTTAATGTTCCCTCCATGGCTTTGCAGCAGGTGCGTTCCGAACTGGGTCACATGGGAGAGATTATCATCGAGATGTTTTCGACGCTGCGCGCCGCTGTCGGCAGCGGCAGCAAGAGCAGATGTGACAGCGTCGTAAAAAAGCGGCACAAGGTTGATATTTTGCATGACGCTATCCTTGAATATTTGAGCGAGATCCGGCAGGAGCCGCTAACGGATCAACAGAGCCATCACTTTCAGGCATTGATGAGTGCCACTGTCAACCTGGGTAATCTGGCGAATACAATCGAATCGGATCTGGTGGAACTCGGCAAGCGATATGTCGATATGGATGAAGATGTCAGCGAAGCAACAGGAATATTGCTGAACAATCTGATGGATACCATCAGAAACTCGATCGACGACGCCGTCGCTGCGGTGAGAGAGGAGGACGAGAAAGCTGCAGAGAACGTGATTGCAGCAAAGGATGATGTACGCCGTCTGGCGGATCAATTTCTGTTGCGCCAGTCCGAACGTATCGGCAAACAGCAGGGCACGCGCCTGAACCTGGTCAGAATGGAGATGGAGTTCCTTGATAAATTGCGCGGGATCTATACACTGACCAAGAGAATTGCCAGGGATTTTGTACCGGAAGCGGTTGGCGTGAACGCTTGACACCTGAGGCAGAGAATACTATCTGTGATTTGCTGAAACTACATATTGACAACCCTTCGGGAAATCCCCATAATACGCGCCTCTTTCGGGGCTATAGCTCAGCTGGGAGAGCGCAACACTGGCAGTGTTGAGGTCGGCGGTTCGATCCCGCCTAGCTCCACCAGAATTAATTAATTGCATGATTTTCTTGATTCTGTAACCGATTGAAGTAAAATGCACATCGCTGATTCAATCGGCCAAAGAAATAACCTGAACAAGTTAATAAACTGTCCATGTCCCCATCGTCTAGAGGCCTAGGACACCGCCCTTTCACGGCGGTAACAGGGGTTCGACTCCCCTTGGGGACGCCATATAAATCAA
>JAYELV010000306.1:0-8982 GCA_034717755.1 Pseudomonadota bacterium
GCCAGGTAGTCCATCAGGCTCAGTCTGTAGCCTGGTTTTTCATCGCCCATGACCTTGTCCATGACGATTACTTGAAGGTGAAGTCCACTGTGGCGGTGCCGCCGGCTTCAACCTTGACCTTGGCCTTCTGGTTTTTCAACATGCCGTGCCACGCCTTGATGCTGTATTCGCCCGGGGGCACATCGGCGATGCTGAATGTTCCATCTTCGCCGACCTGGGCAAAGTAGGGGTTTTTGGCGATAAAGACAAAGCCATGCATGAAGTCATGTGCGTCGCATTCGACTTTCATGGCAGGTCCTTTTTTGACCTTGATGGTGGAGTTGACGGTGCCGGGTTCCGGCTGACTGACATTGATGAGGGTCTTTTTGGGGCCCTTGGCATCGCCGCGGATCAACTCGTAGGTGTGAATATTGTGCAGCACAGGATCGTCATTGACGGCCGCAAGGTTTGCGTTATTTTTCATTACCTGCATGAAAGGCTTGAATTCGCAGCCTTTCTGGTCGATGGTGGCGTCGCCAACCTCGGCAGGGAAGGCTTTGCCCTCCTTGATCTTTTCGAGATAGACCACTGTATCCATCAGGTGTCCGTCGACCACGCGCACATAGTCGATCTCGCGTTCGCCGGTGCCGCAGACATCGTTATCCTTGCTGATCCCGTAGACTTTGGGGGCCTGATCCTTGCCGGCGAACTTGACGCTGCCGGTAATGCTTCCGCCATCGCTGACAGCGCCCTCTTTGTAGGTTGCAGCCTGGCTGTTGAGGGGCAGGGCGCAAATACTGGCGATGCTGAGTGTTAAGAGCAATTTATTCATATCTGTTTTCTCCGGGGTTGCGGGTTTGGTGTTTATGCCGCCTTTTCAGGCTGCAGGAGTTCTTCGATCATTTCGATAAAGACACTGCGCTGTACGCTGTCTTCGGCTGATTTCAGCTGCTTCAGCAACTCTTCGTTGCCAATGCTGGTATCGAACTGACGCAGTGCCCTGCCGAGGAGACGCGCCTCCTCTCCAGTGCTGTGCATGACGCTGGAAACGACTTTCTGAATTGCTTTGCGGGTGAAGTTTTCCTCGTTAAGAGGTTTTAACAGCTGCGCCAGTCCTTTGGCGGCAGCCACGCGAACGCCCATTTCGTCATCATCCAGGCTCTCCATCAGTTTGCGTGCGATACTCAGCGGCGGCACGTCCCTCACCACCATGTGGTCTGCTTCAACCGGGTCCAGGCCGTCGAGTGACAGCCGCACGAGAGCGTCGATGGCCTGAACACGCAAGGTGAATTCCGGCGCCCTGGTCGCTTCAATCAGCGGCAAGAGTGCGGTGCGGTTGCCGAGGTAGCTCAGGGTTCGCGCGCAGCTAACCTTGAGATCGATGTCGCTGATCGCAAGTTGTGTAATCAGGGCGCCTACCGCATCCATCAGTTCGGGTATTTGCCTGCTGCGCAGAGCGATAACGCCGATAGATTCTGCGGCTTCGCGTCGTATCAGATCATCATCGTCATTGAGTGCCTGAATAAGAGTGCCGATTGCCAGGGGGGCATCTGTTTCGGCCAGCGCCCTGACTGCCAGACGGCGAACATCCTGCTGTACATCCGTTTTGCGATGGGAGCGTATGCGCCGCATCATCACTTTGTTGTCTTTTATAATCCCCCGGTACTCCCGGGTGATGTCATCCTCGATGATCTCTTCAGCAGCTGGCGCTGAGGCGTGCATCATCGACTCCACGTTCTCCATGGCAATGGCATCGAGAGTTGAGGTGGCAACTTCAACTTCGCCCTCGCGGACGATTTGCGCAGGGGATTCCGGTAAGTCGATGGTTTCTATAGCCACTTCCGGGGTACTCTCCGGCGCTTGCGCTGAATCGCTGCTTTCTTCTCCCTGTAAATTCTCTTTTGTAGCATCCTCACCTGCTACAGTTTCGTCTGCCGGAGAGGGTGACTCTTCAATCATTGCAACCTGGCCATTGACTGCATCCACCACCAGTTCCAGTGGACGGGGTAATGGATTATCTTCATTCTCAGCCAAATCATCTGTCATCGGGACGCCTGAATTTTCCAGCTCCATCAATGCCGTGAGCGCTGCCAGCCTGACGGTCTGCTGCTTGTCAGTGACTGTTTTTCCCAGTACTGTCATGACAGGGGCATCGATGCGGCCCAGCTTGCCGACCGCGATGGCAGCCTCACGGCGCACCATGGGGTGGCCATTGGCATTGTCGAGCAATGACAACAGCGGGGCGATGGCTGCAGTATCAGCGTTGGCTCCCAGCAATAGACAGGCGGCTGCAGCACTCTCTGCAGCAGAGTCGCTGCTGCACTCAATCACGGCCTGGAAGTTATGCTCCGAGAGCGGGTTGTCAGCGACGAGAGGTAAAAGCAGGGTCAGCAGTGTGGTGCGCACCTGGCTGTCCGGGTCGTTCAGCATCGGCTCGAGCGCCTGCTGAAGTTCACTGGCATTGGCGCCATCTTCAGCAAGGCGTGTAACGGCCGTGATCGCTGACCTGCGAACCTCTTCATGCGGGTCTTTGAGCAGCAGCAGCAGGGCGCCAAGGTAGTTGATGGCTTCTCTCCCGGCCAGAGACAGGGCGGCCTCGGCGCGTACTTGCGCATCCTCGTCCCGCAACGCACGTCCGAGCGCTCTGATCGCCTCGGGCGTGGTGGATTTTGCCAGCGCATGCGCTGCGCGCCGTCGCTGTTGCGGCAGGCTCTCCATATTTTGCAGGCGCTCGATGACACGCGCCTCGCCAGCAACGGAAATCTGGATCAATGTGTTGAGAATATCGGGTTCGATATCCTGTTGACGATCGTCGTCGATCAACCCGGGCAGGTCATCGACAGCTTCTCCAGCCTTGAGTACCCCCAGCGCCTTGACCGCCTCCTTCTGCACATCCCACCAGGTATCCCAGTCATCGTCCCATTCAAGATAGTCCGGACGTTGCAGCACAATCTTCAGCAGCGGGCCGATGGATTTGGAATTACCGATCTTGCCCAGCGCTTCGGCGATCACAGTACAGACTTCACCGCTGGGGTCGTTCTCAAGGGATTCGATCAATGCAGGAACCGCTTCAGCTGCACCGATGTTCCCCAGTGCTTCGGCTGCATCGATGGAGACATCAACATCTTCGTCTCTGAGCCGCTCGATCAGCACATCGACAGATTCAGCGTCGCCCAGTATTCCCAGGGTGCGCGCACTGTAGCAGCGGTCGGCCTCGTCTCCAGTTTGAAGTAGCTGGCACAAAACTTCCCGGGTCTCTTTCTCAAGGGTCATAGCGTTAATTCTGGTTAACTGATGGATTGGCTATAGATCATTAAATATATGCAGATACTATGCCAGTTGCAAGCCTGCAATAATCAGGGAGAAATTGAATGAACTATTCAATTATCGCTGCTTGTGGATGATAAATAGGTCGTAATGTGCAAATGATATACAAATTTTTAGTTGGCAGTATGCAGTTTACAGGAGATGGTTTATGTTCTATCTCTCTACTGCAAACTGACTGCTGCCAACTGCAAACGGTGTTAATCGACGGGTTTTTAGTCGATGGCTCGATTTGTGCTTGTATTTTCAGAAATAATGTCGATTGAATTCCGTCAGGAGATGAGCATGGCTGGAACGCCAGAAGAGAAAGAAGTCAGGCAACCCGCCCCGCAACAAGAGAATAATGAAAAGCATAACTGGGGTCCAAAGCTGTTCATCAGCGTGTTGGTGGCAATCCTGGTGTTTTTCTACTGGCTGCTGATCTATTCGGGCGGCGTTACGGTTCATCACGGCTAGAGTGGGGCGAGAGATGGAAAAGCATCCTAAAATGGGCATCTACAGCACATTGCTGTCAGTGGTGATTGCTTTTGTGGTTGTGCTGGTATTCTTTTATGGTTTGAATCATCTCATCATGGGCATGCAGGGTCTGCCATTGAATTTGGATCTCACCCCGGCAGGCTAACGGCAACTGGAGCCTGAATAATGATGATTTGTATGCAAAAGAAACTGCTCCCCCTCTTACTATTGCTGATGCTGGTTGGTATCGCAGGTGTTGCGCCGGCTGCAAATCCTGGAATGGGAGATGTTGCAGAGCGCATTGCACCCGTTGGCAGAATACAGTTGGCAGGCCAGCCTCCGCTTGAAGATGAATCGGAAGCAGCAGCGCAAGATACAGAGAAAGTAGAAGCCAAGGCTGCGCCAAGGCCGACACGCTCGGATTATCCCGATATCGGCATCAGCAGCAGGGCCATTGTGTGGGTGCTGGCGCAGTTGCACCTCTTTTTTGGTGCGCTGGTGCTGGCGGTGCCGCTGTTTGTATTGATCATCGAGCTGGTGGGTTTGATCAGCGGTGACGAGCGCTATGATGACATGGCGCATGAGTTCATGAAGATCAGTCTCACCGGCTTTTCCATCACGGCGATATTCGGTGGCTCCCTGACGTTGGCGCTGTTTCTGCTCTATCCCGATTTCATGTCTTACATGATGAGCGTGTTCGGTGCACAGTTGCTGGTGTACGCCAGTCTGTTCTTTTTTGAGACCTTTTTTCTCTACACCTATTATTATGGCTGGAATGCCTTCCGCTACGGCAACCTCAAATGGGTGCATCTGTCACTTGGCCTGATGCTCAATGCCTCGGGGCTAACCATCATGGTGCTGGCCAACTCATGGGCAACATTTATGATGGCGCCTTCAGGCGTCAACGAGGTGGGAGCCGTTGTCGGCAACATCTGGGAGGTGATGAAGGGCCCCCTGTGGAATCCGATCAACCTGCACCGCTTTATCGCCAATATCGCTTTCGGCGGAGCCGTGGTGGGCGCCTATGCCGCCTTTAAATTTCTCAGCAGCAGCGACCCGCAGCAGCGTGCGCACTACGACTGGATGGGCTACACCTCGAACTTCATCGCTATCCTGGCGTTTCTGCCGCTGCCTTTTGCAGGCTACTGGCTGATGGCGGAGATCTATGCCTACTCACAGCAGATGGGCATTACCGCAATGGGTGGCATTCTGGCATGGCTGTTTATTCTGCAGGCGGTTCTCATTGGCACCATCCTGCTGGCCGGCAACTTCTACCTGTGGGCTGGTATGTCGCGCACCGACGGCTCGGTGCGCTATAAATGGCTGGTCAAATACATTGCCCTGATATTGGTGGTCACCTTTCTGATCTGGATTACCCCGCATACCCTGATGCTCTCCGCCTCTGAAATATCACAGCTCGGCGGCACCCACCACAGCATTCTTGGTCCCCTCGGCATCATGCCGGCGAAGAACGTCGCGGTGAACCTGATGCTGATCGTCACATTTCTCTCTTTCCAGCTCTACCGGCGTTCCGACAAGGTGGCGACGGTTCGCTGGGCGCCTGCCGGCAATGCGCTGATGGTGGCGATCTACGTGGTCGCCATTGTCAACATTATCTTCCTCGGCGTCTATTACGGATACTTCACCAATACCGTCTACAAGGTGGGATCCTCCGTCGCACAGGTCGTATCAACGCTGGTGGTCATTATCTCGGGCATCGTCATCGATACGCTGATGTTCCGCAATGCCAAAACCCTGCCTTCGCACTGGGGCCGCATTTCCGACCGCGCACAATATGCGCTGTTCGCACTGCCGATTGCTTTCACCTGGTTGATGGGGCTGATGGGTTATGTGCGCTCTTCTGTGAAAACGCACTGGCATGTCTATACGGTGATGAAGGACAACTCGCCGGATAACTATATCCCGACCATCGCCTATGCGGGCAACATGATCACGCTCGTCACCGTGTTGTTTCTGCTGTGTCTGCTGTTCATGTTCTGGGTTGCCAACCTTAGTGGCAGCCGGCAGCCAAAGCCTGCCGCTTTGGGAGAGGGTGCGTGAAAATACTCTTCAAGACACTCGGCTTCAGTCTCGCTTTGACGCTGGTTTTTTCGTTGCTGACCTACCTGATGCCGCAGATGAGAGGCGAGGCGCCAGTAGAGAAGGTGGTGGACCTGGGGTCCCTGACCATGGATGACTTCGTCGCCATGGGCGAGGAGCTGTATAACAACAAGGGCACCTGTACGCTGTGCCACAAACCGCCGCCGCTGGGACGTGCGCCGGATATTCTGAGTGAGGATATGGTCGCTGTGAGCGCAGAGCGCCTCGCCGATAAAGGTTACCAGGGAGAGGCGAAAGATGCGGCCGGTTACATTTTGGAGTCGATGTTGGATCCGAGCAGATATGTGGTGGCCACCTGGGGTAAGAAGGGCAGTAATGACAGTGAATCGCCGATGCCTGCGGTCGACAAGGCGCCCATCCAGCTTTCAAGCATGGAGATGGACGCTATTACCGCTTATCTACAGGCGAAGGATGGCAACGAAGTGACGGTCAGTCTTCCTACTGCAGAGGAGGCCGCAGAAGTGGCTTCGGAGCCTGCAGGCGGGGCCGCTACACTCCCTGTTCCTGCCGCCAGCGCCGAAGAAGCAATGGCAAAGTATGTCTGTGTCACATGCCATGCAATGGATAGCAATGACACCCTGGTGGGTCCCGGGCTGGTCGATGTCGGCGAGCGTCTCACTGCTGAAGAGATCAGGCAAAGTATTGTTGATCCCAATGCCGTGATGGTCGAAGGCTTTCCTGCGGCGATGCCTGCTGATTATGCAACAAAAATGACAGTCAACGAGCTGCAGATGATTGTCAATTTTCTGGCGGAGAAAAAAGGATGAAAGGTTTCAGGATTGGCGCATTTTGGCAGGCACTGATTGCCGTCGTCGCTGCCTGGCTGATTTTTGACAACGCCTTTCCACCGCTGCTGCCAAAGACGCTGATGATCCAGTATATGATCATCACCATCATCGGCATCCTGCTGTACTTCGCTTTTGATGACAAGAAATGGGCCGAGTTCAAGGCGCCGGTTCTCTCCACATTGCGCGATGACAACAAGTCACTGCTACGCTGGTTTTTTCTTATCGCCGTGCCGCTGCTGACGGCCTATGTGACTTACGGTATGGTCAAGCCCTCGAATGAAGCGCCGGTAGAGCTGCGCCAGGTGCATCCGGCGCCTCCGGCCAAGCTCAAGGTATTCAATAAAACCTATGATCTGGCCACTCTGGAAAACCCGGTGCGCAACGAGATTCTCGACACCCTGGTTAGGGATGAAGAGGCTGGTTGGGAGAAGTACCGCGAGTCGGTCACGGCAGGTCGTGACATCTACTATCAAAACTGCTTCTATTGCCACGGTGATTTGCTCGACGGTCAGGGTCAGTATGGCAAGGGTTTCAATCCACAGCCGATCAACTTTCAGGACCCGACCATCATCCCGCAATTGCAGGAGGCATTCCTTTTCTGGCGCATCGCCACAGGCGGCCCCGGGTTGCCTGTCGAGGGTACGCCGTGGAACTCGGCCATGCCGGTGTGGCACGAGATGATTGGTGAGCAGGATATCTGGAATGTGATCAACTTTCTGTTTGATTACAACGGCCAGGTGCCGCGTATCTGGGACCCGGAGATTTCCAGAACCGTTACAGGCATGAAGGACGAAGTACTGGCCAGGCGCAAAAATCTACTTGGCAAGGAACTCTACAAGTTCCGTTGTGAAGTCTGCCACGGTGAGCAGGGCGCCGGCGACGGCGTGGCGATGGATCTGATGTATCCCAAACCCAGGGACTTCAGCCTGGCGTTGTTCAAGTACAAATCCTCCCCAGGCACCCAACTGCCACGTGACGAGGATCTCTTCAACACCATCAAGTTTGGTCTTCCCGGCACTGCTATGCCCGGCTGGGGCATCAAAGGGCGTGCACTGCTGACGGATGAGCAGATCAGCAGCCTGGTTCCGGTGATCAAGAGTTTTGATATCACCGTAGCCTGGCCACCGGAGGATGCCGACGATGAATCCTTCGACGATGACGGTTTTTATACCAAAACAGACTTCCAGGTCATTACCGATGTGGAGCCGCTGGAAGGTCAGATCGCTTTTTCCGATGAGTCTGTGGCCACAGGCAAACAGGCGTTCATCAAGTCCTGCGCAGAATGCCACGGTGACACCGGTCGTGGCAACATTCTTTCGGGCAAGAAGCTGGAGGATGACTGGGGCAATAGGATCTGGCCACGAAACCTCACCAAGCCGTGGACATGGCGTGCTACCCAGTCATCGGCTATCGCTGAAAACGAGCGCGACGAAACCATTAAGGCGATCTATTCGCGCCTCTCGACCGGCATCATGGGCACGCCGATGCCGGCGCATCGCGCCATCGAGGAGGGCAACAAGGATCCGGTTAGTCTCGAAGACCGCTGGCATATCTCCAACTATGTCTATAGCCTGCGAGATACCACAGTTCAGCCGCAGGATGCGCCGCTCGTCACCAGTATGAAGGTCGAGGGTGGTGTGCCAGGGTCATTGGACGATGAACGCTGGAAACAGGCGCCGGCAGTAACGCTGCAGCTGGTTCCCAATGTCATCAAGGAGGAGCGCTTGTTTACGCCGCTCAATGATGCGGTCACTGTGCGCACCATTTACAATGACGAGGAGATTGCTTTTCTACTGGAGGTGGATGACCGCACCGAGAGCCGTCCGGGCATCAAATATTTCACCGAACTGCAAGACGAAAATCTGCAGATGCATGCGGATGCAGTTGCCATCCAGTTCCCGCATGAAGAGGCCTACGAGTCTGCACCGATGGTGGAGAAGCCGCTTTACCGTCACGGCGATGCCAAACACAAGACTACCATCTGGTACTGGAATGCGGGTAGTATCGAACCCAAACGCGAAGCGGCCGGCATGCTGCTGGACGGCAGCGGACCGGACAAGAAGGTGATGCCGCGTGAGGATAGTTCCAGCCTGAGCACAAATGGGCAGTGGAAAGACGGCCGTTGGCAGGTGTTGATGAAGCGTCCACGCTACAGTGCCGATGGCGATGTACTGTTCGATGAAGGGCAGTTTATCCCAATCTCCTTTGCAAACTGGGACGGCAGCAATGGCGAAGCCGGCGCAAAGCACACGTTATCGACCTGGTACTGGCTGGTGCTGCCGCCCGAACTGAACACCGCCAGGGTCTATGGTCT
>JAYELV010000307.1:0-2145 GCA_034717755.1 Pseudomonadota bacterium
TGCAATTCGCGGTCAGAAGACCGCTCCCACAGTTCAATGTGGCGTCAAATGTGGGAGTGGTCTTCTGACCACGATACAAATGCGATAGCATTTTACTCACATGCACGGGATTATTGAGGAGTTACTTGAAACAGTGGCGAATTAGCAGGTACTGAATAGTTACAAATCTTTTAAGATGCGGTTGCCTTTTATAGATCGACGTAGCCGCGCTCTTCGTGAAGGGCAATATCCAGGCCTTCGACCTCCTGCTCTTCGGATACCCGCAGACCAATCACCAGGTCAATAATTTTCAGCAGTGCGTAGGTCACAACTGCGGTAAATACAATGGTTGAGGCAACTCCGATAAATTGCACTTTGATTTGCCCCGCCATGCTCTGAATGCCCTCCGCAAAACCGTAGCCGCTGAAAACTCCCAGCGAGGTCGCAGCGAAAACACCGGCCAGCATCGTTCCCATGATACCGCCAACGCCATGCACCGGGAAGACATCGAGAGAGTCGTCGATCTTTAGTTTCTGCTTGAGGTAGAGGGTCGCAACAAAACAGACCGAGCCGGCAAGCACACCGATAACCAGGGCGCCGCCTGGTCCGACAAAGCCGGAAGCCGGCGTGATGGTGCCGAGACCCGCCACCATGCCGGTGACGATGCCCAGCGCACTGGGCCTGCCGTATTTGACCCATTCGATTACCATCCATGTAATTGCCGCCGTCGCCGCAGAGATATGCGTCACCAGCATCGCCATTGCCGCATCGCCATTGGACGCCAGCGCGCTGCCCCCATTGAAGCCGAACCAACCGACCCACAGCATACCCGCGCCTGCTACCGTCATGGTCATGTTGTGCGGCATCATCGCCTTGGTGCCAAACCCCTTGCGTTGCCCAAGCATCAGCGCTGATACCAGCGCGGCGACACCAGCGGTGATATGCACCACGGTTCCGCCGGCAAAGTCGTAGAGTCCCATCTCCTGCAGCCAGCCGCCGCCCCATACCCAGTGGGTGACAGGGACATAGACCAGCAGCAGCCAGGCTGCGCTGAAGACCACCATCGCCGAAAACTTCATGCGCTCCGCATAGCCGCCAATGATCAATGCCGGGGTAATGATCGCGAAGGTCATTTGAAACAGCATAAAGAGTGATTCAGGGATATCGCCGGCAACTGCGTCACGACCAATCCCCGACAGCATCACCTTGCTGAAATCTCCAATCCACGGACCTCCTTCGCCAAAAGCCAGACTGTAACCGACAACCAGCCACAGAATCGAAGAGATGCCGGCAATCGCAAAGCACTGCATCAAAATGGATAGTACATTCTTGGAACGCACCAGGCCGCCATAGAAGAGCGCCAGCCCCGGCAGTGTCATGAGCAGCACCAGCGCGGTCGCGGTCAGAATCCACGAGGTATTGGCGGCATTGAGATCTCCATCAGCCGCAAACACTGCAGCGGGAGAGAATAACAGTAGAAAGATGAGAGTTTTGTATAGAATGGAAATTGACATCGATGCGCCCCTTGTTATCTGATTCTGCAAGTATTCTAAATTTGCAACTATTTCAGTACCTGCTAATTCATCACTGTTTCCAGGCATATCTTCCGGAAAACGCCGTGAATACATCCATGGTCGCTTCCGGCATCCTGCCTCTGGCGACACTGATACATCCATGTATGACGTAGGCTCGAGTCGGCATCCCTGCCTCCTACGTTTCCGGCAGACACACCCGAAAACAGTGACTTGCCTGGCTAATCTATCAACAAGCTGAATAGTTACCTATATTCAAGGGTTGGATTTTATAGCACTGATCAGAATAGTGCATCTTGAACGCGCAAAAAAATACCAGCGTTGTGTTTCAAACGCTGGTTAACTGAGTCAAAGGGGAGTCACATATAACTGTATAACCACTGAAAAAAACGATAAAAGTGGTAAGCAGTAATTAATAGACCGGGACAAATCAGAAAAGTTCTTTGAATTGCGAATTTTTGTGAAAATAATTTTGTAACTATTCAGTATCCTTTGAAACCAGGTTTTTTCTCAATAACTCCGTGCAGGAAAAACCTGTAGGCCGGATGAGCGGAAGCGAAATCCGGCAACCCAAAGCCGGATGACGGCGCTGGAAGATCCGTATTGAATCAAAGATCGGTGAAAGCGCCTTATC
>JAYELV010000308.1:0-2037 GCA_034717755.1 Pseudomonadota bacterium
CCGGTATTCTGAAATCATTTAAGAGGTAAAGTAAGATGGCCGAATTTGGTGATCCTGAAGTTGTCGAAGAAGAAGTCGACATCCTCATCATCGGTGGCGGCATGGCTGCCTGTGGTACAGGTTACGAGATCATGCCATGGGCGAAAGCTGCTGAAGCTTCCATGGGGCGTGAGATCACAATCAAGCTGGTGGACAAGGCTGCAATGGATCGCTCCGGTGCTGTTGCCCAGGGTCTTTCCGCAATCAACACCTACATTGGCGCCGAGCAGGATCCTGCTGACTACGCACGCATGGTTTCCAACGATCTGATGGGTATTACCCGTGATGATCTCGTCTATGATCTGGGTCGTCATGTTGACGAGTCTGTTCACCTGTTCGAAGAGTGGGGCCTCCCAATCTGGAAACTGGACGAAAACGGCGGGCGTTTTGATGGCTCCAAAGGTATGGCTCCACTGGCGGAGGGCGGTACTCCGGTACGCTCCGGTAAGTGGCAGATCATGATCAACGGTGAATCCTACAAGTGGATCGTTGCTGAAGCTGCGAAAAAGGCGCTGGGTATCGACCGTATTCAGGAACATATCTTCATCGTCAAGCTTGTCAATGACAAGAATGATCCTCACCGCATCGCCGGCGCTGTCGGCTTCTCCGTGCGTGATGACAAGGTTTTCGTCTACAGGTTCAAGGCATGCCTGCTGGTTGCCGGCGGCTGTGTCAACATCTTCCGTCCGCGTTCCGTTGCTGAAGGCCAGGGTCGTGCGTGGTATCCCGTGTGGAATGCCGGTTCGACTTACGCAATGGCTGCAGAAGCAGGTGCTGAGATGACGCTGATGGAAAACCGCTTCGTACCGACGCGTTTCAAAGATGGTTACGGTCCTGTAGGCGCATGGTTCCTGCTGTTCAAATCTACAGCGACCAATGCTTTCGGCGATGTCTACATGGATAGCAACAGGGAGATGCTGGAGGACTATCCTCCCTATGGCCAGGCGGCTGTTCCTGCCTCCTGCCTGCGCAACCACCTGATGCTCAAGGAGATGAGGGAAGGCCGTGGCCCTATCTGGATGGATACCGTATCCGCCCTGGCGAAACTGCGTGAGACGATGTCTCCTCGTGAAGTCAAGCATCTCGAAGCAGAAGTATGGGAAGACTTCCTCGACATGTGTATTGGTCAGTGTGGTATCTGGGCTGGTGAAAACATCGAACCTGAGAAGAAAAACTCGGAGCTGATGCCCACCGAACCCTACCTGCTGGGCTCACACTCCGGTTGCTGCGGCATCTGGGTCTCCGGTCCCACCGATGTTGGTGCACCTTCCTCTGAAGGACTGGGTGAAGGTGTTCCCGAGCATTTGCCTTCCGGCTGGAACTGGGGTTACCGTGGCATGACCACCGTACAGGGTCTGTTTACCGCCGGTGACGGTGTTGGCGCTTCCGGACACAAGTTCTCCTCCGGTTCGCATGCTGAAGGCCGTATGTGCGCCAAGTCCATGATTCAGTTTGTTGTCGACAACAAGGATCATGAGCCTGAGCTTGCCGAGAGCGTCGATGATCTGGTTGCTCAAATCTATCAGCCTGTTCGTACCTACCTGGAGCATAAAGACTACTCCACAGCGATCGATATCAACCCTCACTACATTACTCCGCGTATGTTGCAGTTCCGTTTGCAGAAGATCATGGACGAGTATGTGGCAGGTGTTGCTACCTACTACACAACCAATGCAAACATGCTTGAGGTTGCTGAAGGTAAGCTGAAGGAGTTGAAGATCGATGCCGGGAAGATGCGTGCCAAAGATCTGCATGAACTGTTGCGTGCGTGGGAAAATTACCATCGCATCCTGACTGCAGAAGCGCACATGAAACACATTCAGTTCCGTGAAGAGTCACGTTATCCCGGTTTCTACTACCGTATGGACAAGAACTTCGTTGACGAAGAGAACTGGAAGTGCTTTGTGAACTCTGTCTATAACAAAGAGAGCAAGCAGTGGACATGCTTCAAGCGCGCACACGTTGATCTCGTCGACAAGTCCAAGCTGTTCAAGTAAG
>JAYELV010000308.1:2137-8924 GCA_034717755.1 Pseudomonadota bacterium
ATCTGGCATTGCACCACAAGGACTCGGACGAAGACGAGGCGCATTTTGTGCTGATCGAGGAGTCGTACTGCAAGGGCCATCAGGAGGATCGCGTTATTCAGATCAAGGACTATCTGGCCGAGCAGGAAGTTGCGATGTTCAAGGAGATGAACCGTGAGTGGCTGCAACTTATTTTGAAGAAGAAATCCGGTGGCCCATCAGTAGGAAAGCCTCCTGAATCCAGTTTGCAGCTCTACTTCATGGCCTGTTACGATATGGATCGTTTTCGCCGTTTTGTCATGAGCGATGCCTTTAAGAAGAGTTATGACCTTCCCGCAACAACCTATGAAGTGCTGCAGCAGGATGATATCGCATTGATGAAATTCGGTTTTCAGCTCATGCGCCAGGTGTTGTTTGCGGAGAATACCATCCCGCAGCATGATCAAGCCTGGGAGAAGCGTTCACAGCAGCGTGAAGAGGTGTGGAATGCACGCAGGGAGGTCGAAATGGCGCGCTTCAAAAAATCGGAAGACGATAAATACAAGAATGATGTCCAGCGAGACCAAGTCTCAGACTGACGAGACATGAAAAAGATTATTTGTAAAGATGTTGGCCACTCAATAATTACCAGGTAGTGATGATGACGAATCAACAACAGATCATTAAGGTTTCCAGCAAGGATTTGCCCTTGTCATGTCCACGCCCCGGTGATGAGGCGTGGAATATGCATCCACGGGTTTTTTTGCCGCTCAAAGGTACGCACGAGGTAGTCGTCTGTCCTTATTGCGGCGCAAGTTATCAGCTGAGTGATGAAGGGTAGTGCAAAAATCATGGTGCAATGCGCGGAGCTTATTGCACCCTACGGGCTGATGAAAAGTAACATAACTTTATTTCACCTTTGGTATTGTCGAAAATATGAAAATTACAATTTATGGTAGTGGTTATGTGGGGCTGGTGACTGGCGCCTGTCTGGCGGATGTTGGTCATCATGTACTCTGTGTCGATATCGATGAAAAGAAGATCAACAACCTCAAAAATGGCATCATCCCGATCTATGAGCCGGGTCTCGAAGAGATCATCAAGCAGTGTGTTGCGGATGGCCATATCGCATTTACCACCAGTATCGAGGATGCCGTGGCATATGCCGATGTGCAGTTTATCGCGGTCGGTACGCCGCCTGATGAAGACGGCTCCGCTGATTTGCAATATGTGCTTGCTGTTGCCAACTCCATCGCAAAGCATATGGAGCGTCCCAGGATTGTTATCGACAAATCGACAGTTCCAGTCGGAACGGCTGAAAAAGTTACCGCTGAAATGAGCAGGATCCTCAATGAACGCAATGTGGATATCGATTTCGATGTCTGTTCAAATCCGGAGTTCCTCAAGGAGGGCTCGGCAATCGCCGATTTCATGAAGCCTGATCGCATCGTTGTCGGCACATCAGATTCGAAAACTGAAGCGGTCATGCGTGAACTCTATGAACCCTTCAACCGCAGCCACGATCGCATGGTCTTCATGGACGTTCCCTCGGCGGAGTTGACCAAGTATGCCGCCAACTCACTGCTGGCGACCAAGATCAGTTTCATGAACGAAATTTCAAACCTGGCCGAACTGCTGGGCGCAGATATCGAGAATGTGCGTCGCGGCATCGGTTCGGACTCTCGTATCGGTTTCCAGTTCATCTATCCGGGTTGCGGCTATGGTGGTTCCTGTTTTCCCAAGGATGTGCAGGCGCTGGCAAGAACGGCCGACTCCGTGGGTTATGATGCGCAGTTGTTGAACGCTGTCGAATCAGTCAACAACAGGCAAAAGTATGTACTGCCAGGGCGTATCAAGCAGCATTTTGGTGATGATCTCGGCGGAAAAACCTTTGCAATCTGGGGCCTCTCCTTCAAGCCTGAAACAGATGATATGCGCGAAGCCAGCAGCCGCGTCACCATCGAGGAGTTGCTGCAGGCGGGAGCAGAGGTGCAGGTTTTTGATCCTGTGGCAATGGATGAGTGCAAACGCATCTTTGGTGAGAGGCAGGGAATTGCGTACTTCGATGACAAACATGCTGCTGCTAAAGATACCGACGCACTGGTGATTCATACCGAATGGAAAACATTCCGCGTTCCGGATTTTGAGAGGCTCGCCGATGAACTTAACAGCAAGGTGATTTTCGATGGGCGCAACCTCTATGAGCCTGCAATGCTGAAGGGGCAGGGCTGGAGCTATTATGCGATCGGACGTGGCGATTCCGTCACCAGCAGGAGTGCCTGATGGTGGTTCTGGTCACGGGGGCTGCCGGGTTTATCGGATTTCATTTGATACGGAGATTGCTAAGCGATGGTGTCGAGGTGGTGGGTGTCGATAATCTCACTCCCTACTATGATGTCGCCCTGAAACAGGCGCGGCTCGATCAGTTGAGCGATTCCGACGGCTTCTCTTTTCAGCATCTCGATATCGCAGACCGGGATGGGGTGGCAGAGCTGTTTAAGAGCCACCATTTTTCGCATGTCGTCAACCTCGCTGCCCAGCCGGGTGTGCGCTATTCGCTGGAACATCCCGCCTCCTACGTTGATACCAATCTCGTCGGGTTTGCCAATATTCTGGAAGGCTGCCGTCATGGCAAGGTTGGACATCTGGTGTACGCATCCAGCAGTTCGGTCTATGGAATGAATCAGAAAGTTCCCTTTTCCACAGATGACAACGTCGACTATCCGGTGTCGCTCTATGCGGCAAGCAAGAAGGCCAATGAGTTGATGGCGCACTCCTATTCACATCTCTACGAAATTCCGGTGACAGGCCTGAGGTTCTTCACGGTCTACGGTCCCTGGGGCAGGCCGGATATGGCCTACTTCAGCTTTGCCAAAGCGATCCTGAATGGCGACCCCATCCCGGTATTCAACAGGGGCGAGATGCAGCGCGACTTTACCTACATCGATGATATCGTCGAGGGTGTCGTCAGGGTGATGGCGCGGATACCGGAGAAAAAATCCATTCCGGGGACTAACGCATCTTCCAGCTACCAGTTGTACAATATCGGCAACAACCAGCCGGAAACGCTGCGCGACTTTATTAGCGCGATCGAGAATGCCTGTGGCAAAAAGGCGGTACTGGATCTGCTGCCGATGCAGCCCGGCGATGTGCCGATCACCTATGCCGATATCGACTCGCTGGTCGAAGATACCGGTTTCTCTCCCAATACACCATTGCAGGATGGCATCGACCGTTTCGTCGAATGGTATCGTGACTACTACCAGGTGTGATGCTGCTGGACCCCAGTCGCTGCCTGATCGTCGGCCCCTCCTGGGTTGGCGACATGGTGATGGCGCAGAGCCTCTTTATCGACCTCAAGCAGCAATTTCCTCAACTGCAGATCGATGTTCTGGCTCCTGCCTGGAGTCTCGATCTGCTGCAGGCGATGCCGCAGGTGAACAGGGGCCATGTGCTGGACACTTCGCATGGTGAATTTGGTCTGAAAAAGCGCTATCAACTGGCGCAGCGTCTGAAAAGCGAGGGCTATGACTGGTCTATCGTACTTCCAAACTCCTTCAAGTCAGCTCTTGTTCCCTGGTGGGCGAAGATAGCCGTACGAACCGGGTATAGAAGAGAGATGCGCTACGGCCTGATCAATGACATGCGCATTCTTGATAAACAGGCGCTGGGTAAGACGGTGCAGCGTTTCGTCGCGCTGGGGCGCTCACCGCATCCCCGCCGGGTCACAGATTATCCGCTGCCGAAACTGGAGGTGGCTCAGTCGCAACTGAGTGATACAGCTTCCAAATTTGCGCTTGATGGTTCTGCGAAGCTTCTTGCCCTTTGTCCGGGCGCCGAATATGGGGCGGCAAAACGCTGGCCCGAAGCGCACTATGCGGCAGTGGCAAAGGCAGCGATTGGGCAGGGGTGGAGAGTGATCATCCTCGGCTCTGCAAAAGATGCTACTGTATCAAACCATATCCTTTCACTGGTTCAGAGCGACCGGTGCATCGATCTGTGTGGAAAAACTTCCATGAGCGAGGTGGTTGCGTTGCTGAAGCTCTCATCGGCCGTAGTGTCGAATGACTCCGGTCTGATGCATATCGCCGCCGCCGTCGATACTCGTCTGATCGCAATCTACGGCTCATCCGATCCCGGCTTTACGCCGCCGTTGAATCCATCAGCACAGATCATCTACCGAGGCCTCGAATGCAGCCCCTGTTTCCAGCGGGAATGCCCCAAGGGACATCTCGACTGTCTGGTTGGTATAGAGCCACAGCAGGTTGTCAGCAGCCTGAAGCTGCGGTGAGCACTCAATGAATCTGCCCGAGAGAATTTTTCCCGGGTTGCCTTTCGATCCGTGCGCTTCGCTTTATTCTTGCCCCGATATACAGGGGGGCTGTCTTGATCATTTGACTGCACTATCTAATATAAGAGAGCGGGGTATCCACCTGACTAAGCTTTTCACAAGATACAGTGTACTCAAACAAGAAGTTACCCCATATATTGGGGATGGCTGAGTAAAGTGGATATCCCAAATAAAAGAGTGTTCATGTTTGGTCTGATTAGCAAGCACTCAGGCATGAACACCGGCGGGGTGGCTGTTAGCATCAAGAGGCTGTCAAACTATTTTGCAGGGCAGGGCTGCAGGGTCACAATTCTCACAGCCCACCTGCCACCGGAACATCTGCTCTTTGAGGGCCTCGACCCGGAGATCATTCACGTTCCAATCATGTCCCGTTCAAAAATTGGTCTGGCTTTTACACTGTTGAGGCATGTTATCTCCTCACAGCCGAAAGCGATTCTCTCCTTCGACACGCGCGCCAATCGCATCAACTCCTGGCTGGCTGTTACGCCTTTCATCGGTGTGGAGATATGGACGAGTCTGCGGAATTCCATCACCGCTGGAATAGACCCAGCCGTGGCAAAGCTTTCATCACGTGTTGTGTCTATTTACAGGAAAATCTATCGAAACTCCACAGGGGTAATTGCTATTTCTCAGGGGCTCAAAAATGAATTCCAGCAATTGACCGGCATGACCGATCGTGGAAAAATTCATGTGATTCACAATGCTGTCGTGGTTGAGGGGTTCTATGAACTCGCCGGACAGAAGGTCGATCACCCGTGGTTCGACAACAGGACGATGCCGCTGATTATCTCGGTTGGACGGCTCTCCACTCAAAAAGACTATCCGACCCTGATCAGAGCTTTCAAAATAGTCCGAAATACGAGGGATTGCCGCCTACTCGTTCTCGGTGAAGGAGAGGAGAGGCCTGTCATCGAAGCGTTGATCAGCGAGTTGGATCTTCAGGATGATGTCGAACTGCGAGGGTTCGTGGCGAATCCGCTGTCCTTCGTCAGCAAGGCGAACCTTTTCGCGCTTTCCTCCGTCTACGAGGGTTTCGGCAATGTGATTGCTGAAGCTCTGGCTCTTGGCGTCCCCGTTGTTGCGACGGATTGCCCACACGGACCAGCGGAGATACTCGACAGTGATCGCTACGGCAAGCTGGTTTGCGTCGGTGATGTAGAAGGGCTTGCGGCGGCGATGCTTGAGCAACTCAGCACCCCTGTCGACATGGATGAGCTGAAAAAGAGGGGTGCTAGGTTCGGCGTCGATAATGCAAAAAAATACCTGGAGTTGATGGGGTATATCTAATCGTCTGATACCTTCATTTCATTATTCTGGAATGCAAACTTGGAAAATCACACATACAATATTTCACAAAGCCGCGTTGCATTACTCCTGCAAAATCCTTACCAGGGGGGAATTGAACGTGTTCTTATCAATCTTGCCCGTGGTTTGAGAGCACAGGGAATATTGGTTGATCTTCTTATTCGCAGTTCGGACACTCCTTTTTTTAACCAACTCGAGCCGGAGGTGAATGTCATTCAGCTGGCTCCTGCTGAAAAGTCAGACGTGCGCTCAGCTTTAATCGGTTATTGTGAGCAAATGCGTCCCGCAATTCTACTGACGGGGAAGGAGGAGGATGGTGCAATGGCGGTTAGTATCAAGTCGGCGCTTGAAGTTCCCCCCTGCATTTCTCTTGGTGTACACCTCAATTATACGGCGCAACTAAATAGCCGCCGGGCAGGCGTGATCCGCAAATTTCGGCGTTACCGGCAGATCAGGAAACTCTACCGTGGAGCAGATACCCTGATCTGTGTATCCGAAGGCGTGTGTGACGATATCAGCCGGATATTGAAAAAAACGCCGGTTGAGACGCTGGTTTTACCAAATCCGGTGATTACCCCCGAACTTGGGGAGCTTGCCGCGCAGGGAGTTGATCACCCCTGGTTGAGAGATCCGGGCGGGGTGCCTGTGCTATTGGGTGTCGGCCGGATGGGGAAGATAAAAAACTTTCCACTCCTGATCAAGGCATTTGCGCGTGTGCGCTCGCACCGAGATTGCCGCCTTATTATTCTCGGTGATGGTCGGCAACGGCGGAAGCTTGTAGCGCTTGCGCAGCGACTAGGGGTTGCGGATGATGTCGATTTCCCCGGGTTTGTCGATAATCCATATGCCTATATGTCCAGGTCGGCGCTTTTTGTGCTCTCCTCCGAGTGGGAAGGATTGCCGACGGTATTGATCGAGGCCCTGGCTGTTGGCACCCCGGTTGTTTCGACCGACTGCCCAAGTGGACCATACGAAATTTTGCAGGGGGGGCGTTTTGGCAAGTTGGTTCCAACAGGAGATGAAGCGGCCCTGGCTGACGCGATCATCGCCACGCTTTCACGGCAACATGATCCGCAGCAGTTGCGTGACGCTGTAAAGTCCTACACCATGGAGGCCAGCTGCAAGGCTTATATCCAGAAGCTGGGGTTGTGAATGGATACCCCTGAGGGAAGA
>JAYELV010000309.1:0-2097 GCA_034717755.1 Pseudomonadota bacterium
CGACTGGAAGGATTTTCACCTCAGTAAGTGGCTGAGATGATGGGCATGAGGCTTGTGCAAAGACGGACAGGATGGTGTGAATAGATCATCTTGTCCGTTTTATTTTTATTTGGAACAACGGCAACCCTTAATCCATGAAATTGATCGAACGTAAGCGGGTATCGGCCCGTTGTATGAAAATCCGTACTCTTGGTGTCAGCATACTATTTGTCGTAGCCGCGCTTACCCTGATGGGCGCAGTGAACCGTGTATCAGCGTCGCAGACGCCAAAACTGATTCTACAGATCACCATTGATGCGTTGCGCGGCGACCTGCCGACACGCTATGCCCATGTGCTGGGCGACGGCGGCTTTCGTTACCTGATGGAGCAAGGTATCCATTACACCAATGCCCATTATCAGCACGCCAATACCGAGACCATCGTAGGTCACGTCTCTCTGGCTACAGGCACGGTGCCTGCTGCTCACGGCATGGTTGGAAATGTCTGGTTCGACAGGGAACTGGGCCGCATTGCGTATAATATCGAGGACGCGCGCTACCACTTGCTCACGGCTGGCGCAGATGTCGACAAGAAGAGCGAGATCGATCCGACGCAAAAAACGGCCAAGTCGGATGGTCGTTCGCCGGATAATATCCTCACCTCGACCTTCAGTGACGAACTGGCCGTCCATTTTGCCGGGCGGTCGAAGATCTTCGGTGTATCGGTGAAGGACCGTGGTGCGGTATCGCTGGCCGGACATGCCGGCAAGGCCTTCTGGTTTTCCAAAGCCAGCGGCGGATTCGTCACCAGCAACTATTACTACCAGAATTATCCTGACTGGGTAAACGCGTGGAATGCTCGCAAGCCTGCCGGGGCCTATGCGGACAAGGCCTGGGAGTTGATGCACGAGTCATCAAAGTATCTCTTCGGCGATGCTGATGAGCGTGAGTATGAGACCGATTTTCCAGGCTTTGGGCGGACCTTTCCACATGCCTATGGGAAAGCGGATGACAAATACTTCACGACACGACTGACGCTGAGTCCTGCCGGTGACGAATTAACCTTGGATTTTGCCAAGACCTTGCTGGACAAGGAACAGCTTGGCCAGGACGAGGTGCCTGACTTTCTGGCCATCAGTTTTTCATCCACCGATTACGTCGGTCACATATTCGGCGCCTCCAGCCTGGAGATAGAAGACAACATGGCGCGCCTCGATCGCACACTGGCGGACCTGTTTGCCTACATTGACAAAAAGGTCGGTCTGACCAATACCCTGATCGTGCTGTCCGCCGATCACGGCCAGCCGGAAGTACCAGGGCATCTTCACGACCTGGGTATCGACAAGGCCCATTACTTCGACACCGGGGCCTTGGACAAGGCGCCGGCGATCGCGGCGCTGAAGGAACAGTTCGGCATTGGCGAAGAGCTGATCGAAGCGTTTTTCTTTCCCTACCTTTATCTCAACCAGGAAGTGATCCGTACCAAGGGACTGGACCAGGCGGCAGTGGAACAAGCGGTCGCTGCGGAGCTGTTAAAGTTCAAGGGTGTCGCCTACGCGGTATCCAGCATGGCGCTGCGCAATGCCGCTCTTCCGGACACACTGTTGATGCGTACCATCCTGCGCAACTTCCACCCAAAACGTTCCGGTGATATCTACCTGGTGTTCGAACCCAATGTCTTCATCAGCGACTTCGACGGTTTGACAGTGGCCTCAACGCATGGTTCGCCATGGCGCTATGACACCTTCGTGCCGGTGATATTTGCCGGCGCCGGCTTGAAGCCGGCCAGGGTGGAACGTCCGATCACGCCCTATGATATCGCACCTACGCTGGCAACTTATCTCAATGTGAAACCGCCATCAGGCTCTATAGGCATACCGCTATCAGAAGTATTTGAGAAGTGAGTGAAAAGGCAAAGAAACCATCGCTCTTATTGCTGCTTAATTGCATCAGATGCAAGGCGTTATCGATGATCCGCCAATGTCCGCTCTGGAGCAACTACAGCCAATTTCTGAATCAGTGATTTGTGCAGATTCTGAGGGTGCAGTGAATGACCATATACTGCCGCCTGTCATGTAACCAAGCCATAGGCCAAGTTGTCACTGATGTTTTGAAAGA
>JAYELV010000310.1:0-1934 GCA_034717755.1 Pseudomonadota bacterium
AGCGTATTGGTGAGCGATTTGGTTTTATTTCGCAGCAAATTCCGCACCAATGCATCTGGATTCATGCAGTCTCCGTGGGTGAATCCCAGGCAACCCAGCCGCTGGTCCGCTGGTTGAAGGAGCAGTTTCCTGAAACAACAGTAGTGATATCCACCACCACTCCAACGGGAGCTGACAGGGTCCGGGAGTTGTATCAGCAGGAGGTGACGCACCTCTATTTCCCGTTCGACATGCCTGGAGCCATCAAGCGTGTACTGCAGCGGCTGCGTCCACGGATCCTGATCATCATGGAGACCGAGATATGGCCAAATCTGCTGTACATCTGTAAACGCAGAGCGCTCCCGGTGGTGCTGGCCAATGCGCGTCTTTCAGCCAGTTCGGCGAAGGGGTATCTGCGTGTTGCCGGGATGACGCGTGAAGCACTGCAGGGTTTCAGTGCAATTGCGGTGCAGAATCCGGCTGATGCACAACGCTTTATTGATCTGGGGGCAGACAAACAGCGTGTTCACTTGTGTGGTTCCATCAAGTTCGATGTGCGCATCCCGGCCAGTGTGCGTGAGCAGGGCGCATTGTTAAAAGCGGCCTGCGGCGCAGAGCGTCCGGTGTGGATTGCCGCCAGCACCCACGCGGGTGAAGATGAGATTGCTGTACGCGTTCATCAGCAACTCATGCAGCACTACCCGGATGCACTGTTAATCCTGACACCCCGTCATCCCGAACGTTTCAGCAGTGTGGCCGCTATGATTGAAAAATCCGCTCTCTCCTGGTCCAGACGCTCTGAGATCCCTGTTTGCAAGCCCGCAATAGCAGTTTATCTTGGAGACACCATGGGCGAACTGACCGTGTTTTATGCCGCCTCCGACATTGCTTTTGTCGGCGGCAGCCTGGCATCGACCGGCGGTCATAACATTCTCGAGCCCGCATCATTGGGCTTGCCTGTGATCGTGGGCCCGCACATGACGAACTTCCTGTCGATCACGGCGCTCCTGAAGGAGGCGGGAGCCTTGCAACAGGTTGAAGATGAGGCAGCCCTGCTGCAGACTCTTGAGCAGATTTTTGATGATGCGGATATGCGCCATACGATGGGGCAGTCGGGCATCGACGTGGTGCAGGCCAATCAGGGCGCACTGGACTGTGTTTCCGGCGTAGTCAGTGATTTGATGCGAGGTAAGTGATGAAGCTGCTTATCTTCTCCTGGCTGTATAAAACGGTGGTGAGCACGATTATGCTTACCTGCCGGGTGAAATACTTCGGCAAGGAGATTGAAGAGCAACTCAAGAGGCAGGGGCAAACCTGGATCTATGCCGCCTGGCATGAAAATACAGCGATGACGGCATGGTTCATCCGTAATCAACAAGTTGCAATGATGGCCAGTGACAGCAGGGATGGAGAACTTATTGCCAGGGGCATCAGTCGTTTTGGTAATATTCCGGTGCGTGGCTCCGCCTCCAAAGGCGGTGCGAAAGCGGTCAAGGCAATGGTGAAATTGCTGCAACAGGGCCACTCTGCGGCAATAACACCGGATGGCCCACGCGGTCCGGTGCGTCAGTTGCAAAAAGGGATACTCTACATCAGTATGATATCAGGAAGCCCGATCGTGGCGGCCCATATCGCGGCCAGCCGGGAGTGGGTTTTCCCCTCCTGGGACAGGCACCGCTTGCCCAAGCCGTTCAGCAAGGTGGTGGTCTCCTACAGCGACCCCTATTATGTGGAGAGGAAACAACTCAAGCAGCATGAAGCGGCCGCGATAGCGGAAGTCCAGCAGTTGATGCAGCAGAATGTGGAGAGGGTAGAGCGGGAGCTATCGATCAAAAAATAAACGCTTCTGCAAGCGGGGCATTCTGCAGCGGTGCAATCTCCGTTTCAAACAGGTTTTCACGCCGAAAAGCATCTTTACGCACGCGCGTAATTAGCCGCGCTGTTGCAGCAGGGCC
>JAYELV010000310.1:2034-8759 GCA_034717755.1 Pseudomonadota bacterium
ACAAACCCCGGGAGGGAGCATGGCTGCTATAACGCTGAAACCTGATGACCTTTACACAAGCTGTCATCCTGGTGACATTCCCTATGCTGTGACTTCCGATGCAGTTGCCTGCGGAGCCGTCATTCCGGGTCAGCAGCGTGCACTCGATGCGATCGAGTTTGGCGTCGGTATGCGGCGTGACAACTATCATCTCTATGTTGCCGGCTCCAATGGCCTTGGCAAGCATGCTGTCGTCAACCGCCTGTTGAAACAGCTGGCAGGAGAACAGGAAACCCCGCCTGACTGGTGTTATGTCAATAATCCGCAGGGTTTCTACGCACCCAATGCTATCGAATTACCGGCTGGAATGGGGGTGAAATTGCGCCAGGACATGAGCTGTCTGATTCGTGATCTCTCCACTGCTGTTCCGGCGGCATTTGAGAGTGACGAGTATCGCAGTCGTGTGCAGCAGATCGAGGATCATAGTGAAGAGAAAAAGGAGCATGTGCTTGGAGAGCTGGCGGATCGCGCCCTGGGGCAGGGTGTGTTGCTGACGCGCACCGAATCCGGATATACGCTCTCTCCGACAAACAGTGATCAACCGATGGAAGCAGAAGAGTTCAGGCAGTTGCGCCAGGTTGAGCAGGACCGCATCGAGGCGTTGATCGATGAATTGAAACAGGAGTTGAAAGCCGTCCTGTTGAAAATGCCGGCCTGGGCGAAGGAGGCCATGGAAAAGCTCAGAGAACTCAACAGAACGCTGGCGAGCAGCACCGTCGATCAATATTTTCCCGAGTTGCTGCAAAAATATGCTGCCCTGCCTGGTGTGACAGCTTACCTGGGCTCTGTGCATGATGACATTATTGCAAATATTGAAGACTTTCTGCCGGATGAATCTGCTGAACCGGGCACCGAAAACCGGCAGCAGCCTGCATCCTCCGAACTGCAGCGATTCGAAGTCAATGTACTGGTCGACAACAGTCAGCTGCGGGGAGCCCCCGTGATTTACGAAGATAACCCAACCTATAACAATCTGGCGGGAAGAATCGAACATATTGCAGAGTATGGAACCATGATCACGAATTTTTCGTTGATCAAGCCGGGTGCGCTGCACCGGGCGAATGGCGGCTATCTGATCCTGGATGCGGACAAAATTCTTAATCATGATTTCGCCTGGGAGTTGTTGAAGCGAGCGCTCTATGCAAAAGAGATTCGCATCGAGACACTGGAGCATGCGTTGAGCCTGGTGAATACCATCTCCCTGGAACCGCAAACCATCCCGCTGCGCATCAAGCTCATCCTGGTTGGAAGCCACTCGATCTACGGGCTGCTGAAATCTCATGATCCTGAATTTGACGAGTTGTTCAAGGTGATGGTTGATTTTGCCGGAGACCTTATTCGCGATGAAGCATCCACGCAGCAGTTTGCAGCACTGATAGCCGACATGGTCAGGCAGAATGAACTTCTGGTGGTAACGCGGGATGCAGTCGCACGCATTATTGAGTACGCTTCCCGCGAGGCTGATGATGCTGAAAAGCTATCCCTGCACCTGGGCTGCATCAAGGATCTGCTGATGGAGTCAGATTACCGGGCAAGAGGCAACAATCATCAGCAGATCTCACGCCTTGACATTCAGCAGGCGATTGATGCGCGTCTGTATCGCTGTGATCAGCTGCGTGAGATTATGCATGAAGAGATCCTGCGCAACACGGTGCTGATCGATAGCCGTGGAGAATGCGCCGGACAGGTCAATGCCCTCACGGTCATCCACTCGGGTGACTTCAGCTTCGGTCAACCTTCACGCATTACGGCGACAGCGCATCTTGGTGACGGCAAGGTGGTTGATATCGAGCGTGAAGTCGAGATGGGAGGGCCGATCCACTCCAAGGGTGTGTTGATTCTCTCATCCTGCCTCGCACATCGCTATGCCCAGAAGCAGACCCTGGCGTTAGGCGCCACACTGGTTTTTGAACAGAACTATGCGGAGGTGGAGGGGGACAGCGCCTCGATTGCTGAATTCTGTGCGCTGCTTTCTGCACTGACAAAACTTCCAGTTCGACAGGATCTTGCCATTACAGGATCGATGAACCAGTTTGGCCAGGTGCAGGCAATTGGAGGTGTGAACCAGAAAATCGAGGGGTTCTATGATATCTGCAACGCGCGTGGTTTGACAGGTACGCAGGGCGTCATCATCCCGTGCGCCAATATCAAGCACCTGATGCTGCGCCAGGATGTCGTCGATGCTGTTGCTCAGAAACAGTTTCACATCACTGCCATCGAAGAGGTTGACGAGGCGCTGGAATTGCTGACAGGATTGCCGGCAGGTGAGTTAGACAAAAAGGGCAATTATGCACAGGGATCAATCAATGCGCTGGTTGTTGCAAGACTGGATGAACTGCACAAACTGCATAAACAGTCGTCCGATGACGAACACGATGAGTGATAACCTGCTTATTGTTTTGTGTTAAACACTTCGTCCCCGTTCGGTTCCAGATGCGCCGTCCGATTCATCTGCTGACGGAATTTGGAGAGTTCGAAATACATTCTCAGGCGGGCGCGGCTCTGATTGCCAAGCGGGCGGTGTTCTGCCAAACAATGCCATGGATTCATCTTCAGGCGTTTGGCAAATTCAAACTGGGCATCGAAGTCAAATTTTTGCCTGGGGATACGCACCCTGGCTGCCGGGATAAAGGGGGAGAGTTTCTCCGGCCAGCGAACGGCGGCGTTTTCTATTGGCATGCGGTGCGGGTCGATCTGCAGCTGGATCATCAGGTCAAACTCGACATCTTTTTTGTCCAGCGTGCTAATCATGTTTTCCCGCAGGTAGTTTGGCGGTGGTGTGCCGAACGGCAGCCCGGGAATTTCTGTATCAACCGTTGATTTCGGCACGAATGAGTACATCATTGCCTGGCCTTCGCCGAGCAGGTAGGGGACGCAGCTCCAGTAACGCTGGCCCAGCGGATTGTACTGGGTCTCGTTCCACAGGCTTTGCATGAGAAAATCGAGCAGGTGCGGATCTTTCGGATTGAGGAAGTAGTAGATGGGCATATCGCGCAGGCTCCACTGCTGCAGCTTGGCGTTCTCGCGGGTATCAGGAGTGACGAAGGTTGGTGTACAGATGCTGATGAAATCCTGGGTGAATTGCTCCTCCGGCATCAATTTCTCACCCGGCACGTCCATGAGCTTGACTGCCATGCTGACAAAACCCACATCCTCGATATCGGCTGGCACATCAGGCCCGGGGCCGGAAAAACGGATGTAGGCGGGAAAGCTCCGGGGCGTTGCAAACACACCCTTACGGTAATGCAGCGGCAGGTCATCACGAATGGTGACTGTCGCACGCACGATGCCATGTGTCTTGGTATTGCCGCCGCGTTCGTAACCTCCGGGTTTGAAATGCCCGCGCATTTGATCGGCCATGAGGTCGATGATCTCATCCAGACTCTGCTCTTCGTCGGCGGCAATTGTCTCCTCTGCCAGTTGCAGCCCTCGATCCCTGCGCCACAGATTGATCATGAACTGGATCGCTCTCGCGGATGGCTCGCGAAACAACCTGTTCATTAGCGGTCGAAACCAGGGTTCCAGTCTGCGTTCGATATGCAGCAGTTGCAGCAGAATATTGTGTATGAATTTCAGGATGCTGGTTTTGATCCTCATGACGGGTTGTCCTTGCCGGAATTTTCACTGCCAGGCAGGGATGCGATGTATTTCAGCGCACGCAATCCCGGCATAAAAAAGTAGCCGCCGCCACGCACGCTGACAAACTGCGGCAGCTCAGAGGTTGTCTGCGTCGGCCCGGACGTGTCAGGACGGTTGAACTTGTGCGTACCGATACCGCTTGCCAATGGCTCACGATTACCCAACAAAGGGTCGCTCTCTTCATGTACACCATTGAACTTGCTGCTCATGGCCCAGGCATTCTGCACGAACTCGAACTGTCTGGAGATATTCGCCACCAGGCAGATAAATTGCAGGCCGTGATCGCCCTCAGACGCAGGCGTTTTGATGGCTTCATCCACACTAAGCAGTTCCCCATAGCTTCGGCCGCGTCTGAGCAAACGATGGAAACGGGTGGAGGCAACCAGGTCTTCACCCGGGCGGCTTAGTCCGAAACCGAAAAGTCTGATGATGCGGCTGAAAAATCCTGTCACTCCGGGAGGATAATCACCCGTGCGGGGGTTTGCCCTGCGAACATGCGCACCGAGTGGACAGAGGTGTCCCTCAGGATCAGAGTCGTAGGTAAATTGATTGCCGGGGTTCTGCAGAGAAATACCGGGGATCTCCGCATTGGATGGTGGAATCAAGGGCGTGCCATCGCGTTGTCTACCGACCATGGATGCGGCAAGTTGATCGCGTTCATGTGCCGAGTCTGACCTCTTATCGAGAAATTTCCACAGGCCGGGAACATCCTGCTGCAACTGACGGATGACAAAATAGGATCCATTGCGACCGAAATCCTTGTGTGAGGGCAGCTCTTCGGCGTTGGGTAATTTGGCTGCAAGTTCATCCTCCTGTGGTTCGATCAGCGGCCTGCTGGTGTACTCTCCATATTCATTCGCATAGCCGAGCACAACCTCTCCTGCCGCCAGCCAGTTGGAGTAGCGATCACGTTCATGCAAGTCTGTACTCTGCTGTTGCGTCCAGTCAATCTTTGGCTGGCTGATGCCGTCGAGAAACCCGAACGGCTCTATCGACCCTATATCCAGTGTCGGCAGCTCACGAAACACCTCGAATGCCTGTGAAAACTGAGCAGTCTCAATGTGGCTTCGCCATGCGTCAATGCCATCTGTGACAGCATAGAGCAGCAGCAATATATGTGGTGGATGTTTGGCATCGCCACCCCAACACCACTGTTGCGGTGCATTGTCGCCAATATCGCCAAGGCGGCGGGAGCGGCTTTCATCACCGGCCATACCGACGATGAACTCATCGGAAAAACCGGCGATGATCGATTCACGAACACCCAATGCGCGCAAACCATCTACTGAGAAAGCAATCTGCAATGCCTTGTCAGGCGCAGGGTTTGTTGTTTTTGCACTGCTGACGGGGGCTGTGTCGAGCCACTTTCCGGCAGCATCTGCATCGACAATATTCAGCAGCAGGAAACAACTGTCGCGTAACCTGCCATGGCCGAAACGTAGCAGTGCCTGGAGATCGTCAAATTCAAAATGATATGGATCATTCATCATCCCAGCTCCTTATTTGAGTCTGTGCAGGGTCAGGACCAGCCTTTCAGGGACGCGTAAATACATCCTTGTATGCTCTGATAAAACATCCCTGTTTTCGATCGCCATGGAAGGCGGAAGTGCCGGAAATGCAGGAGCATTTTTTCGGCGGAAAGCCCTGAAAAGCAAATCCCAACCCTGCTTCTCTGTACGGATTCATTGAGTAATATCGTTAAATCAGGCTCAGCCATTCGCGGATTTCTGCATCACTGGACTGGCGATTTTCCACTCCCTGACGAATACGACTGTTGCGCGATAACTCGTATGCCGTGATGTCCGGGTAGGCTTTGTACCAAACCTCCGAGGCCAACTGATGTCGCCGGAGCGTGTTTTTGAATTTCTCCTCGTGCTGCGCACCACCTTTGATCAACCATCGGGTGGATGGATATCCAACACCGTTGCTGAAGACAAGATTCAGTCCCCAGCCGACCTTGTTGATAAAATCATCCATGTAGCTCTCCAGGCTGCCATCATAATTACTCGCGAAAAATATTCTGCGATTGTTATCCATGAGTACCCAGCGGGCAAAGTGAATGGATCTCACGCGGGTGAGAAAGCCGCGCTTGTAGACATGTCTGGCGGAATAATCCAGCAGCAGCAACAGGAACTTCAGCGTCAACAGGCGAAAAAGTCCCGGTTTGACATCACCGAAGACATTGAACTGGTTGGTGGCGTAACGATCCTCGGTGCGTGATAGTCTCCGCACATGTTGCTGCTCAGGTCGGATATTGATTTCAGGGTCCGTGCGTTCCAGCATGCGCAAACGCAATGCCAGAAAGGGAGCAGCGAGCAGCAACAATGGAGTTGCAAGCAACAGCATCAGCGGTATGCTGAACTTGTGCAGCAGATTGCGGATTTTCCATCCGCAGGGTGTCGCTACAGGCGGCGTCAGACTGAGCCGCCCTGCATGCTTCTCCATCTCGACATGGGAGAGCAGTTTTTGGCGCAGATCGCGGCAGTTTTTGCGACCGCAGTCTGCGGTAATTTCCTGTAAAGAGTGGCTCAGTATTCGGTGCAGTGCCGCTTCTTCATGTACCTGTGAGACGGTTCGTCCTATCCAGTTGATGTAATTGGCAGCCGGCTGGAGTTGATGCGCTTTCATCCACGCCAGCAGGTCGATCTCATTCTCTGCAAAGTCTTCACAGTGTGAAAATATGTTTATCAGCCCAGCTCCGGCCAGGTCGGCAAGCTGTGCAAGTAAAGAATCACTCTCTCCGTCACAATCACCAAAAAAAGCCACTGATGGCCGCCACGGGTACGGCGTCAATCCATATTCTGTAATATCACTGGCTGTGTGTGCTTCGAGAATGACAAAACGCGCAACATGCAGGCGATCAAATTTTCCGAATGGCACGAGGTTGTTATCAGGGTCGGCTTCTCCAATACTCCTGTTCATGGTTTGCAGAAGTGAGCGCAGTTGTTCAAGCTTTGCCTCTCGCACTGCTGCGACTATCATGAAAGTGGACTGGGGCGTCATTACCTGCTTCTCCGCTTGAATATCGTAGATTCTCAATAACTCCG
>JAYELV010000311.1:0-8756 GCA_034717755.1 Pseudomonadota bacterium
ATTGAGAAATTACAAGGAGTTTTTGTAACCAGTGGATTCTTCGTGGTCTTCGTGTGCTTCGTGGTAAAAGTCTTTTAAGATCTCGAAACTTTGATTGCTACATTGAGAATTGCTATTTTGTAACACTATATTTTTGGTATGTAGTTGACGTCTGGCAGACCTTCAAAATATTCAAGCCACCCTGAAGTATCTACAACATTCATAGCCGATCATCTTCTCTGCTGAATGTTGTATTAATGCCCTTTAGAAAGCCTTCAAGTTCGCCTATGTCCCTTTCAGGGATATATTCAATCCTGTTTTCGTATTGAACAACCTGCATGCGCTGACCGGGTGACAGGTGCAACGACTCTCTGATCTCTTTAGGGATAACAACCTGGAATTTAGGTGATACTTTAACGCTTAACATTTTCTTTTTCCTATCGATAAGCATGCGGTATTACGATAAGAGAATCGATGATTGTTGTCAAGCGCTGACGCATTCACTACATGCGGCGCAATGCGCTGCGCTTATTGCGCCCTACGATTTTTTTGCCTGATCCCAGGGGGAGGAGGGTTCTTCGGCAGGTTCTTTCGAGTGTGAAAGCAGCGTAATCTTCTGCTTCTCAATGAGAATCCGTTTGCTCCTGTAGAGTCCGCCGAGCTCCTTTTTGTATTTTTTCTTGCTCACGCCAAAGACTTTATAGATTGCTTCAGGAGGGCTTTTGTCTGTCAGTGTCGTTGTGCCGTCATGGGCGCGCAGGTATTCGAGGATCTGCGATGCCAGTGCATTTCGTGTCGACTGGTCATCCAGTTGCAGAGACAGATCAATTTTCTGGTCGGGACGAATCTGCTTGATATAACCACGCAACTTTTGACCGACCCTGAGCGGCTGAAAAATCTCGTTGTCGTAAATCAGCCCCAGGTGCGTGCCGTCGACAACGGCCTGGTAGCCCATGTCAGTGCGGTTGCTGATCAATAGATCAACCGCCTGCTGCGGCTTGAAATAGAATGATTTTTCACTCAGGTGGTCAGACAGCCTGGTGGAAGCTGCTATGCGGTCCGTCTCACCATCGAGATAGAGAAACACGACATAGGAGTTGCCGACTTCCATTGGCTTGCGTTGCTCGCTGAAGGGAACCAGCAGATCTTTGAGCAAGCCCCAGTCGAGAAAAGCGCCGATCCTGTTGATGGCGACCACTTTCAAATAGGCGCACTGATCCACCATCGCATAGGGTGTTTCGGTGGTGGCAATCAGACGGTCTTCGGAATCCCGGTAGATAAAGACCTCCACAGACTCCCCGGGGGAGCATTCAGCGGGGACATAGCGTGCAGGGAGCAGGATTTCGCCAGACTCGCCACCATCCAGGTAGATGCCGAAATCGACAGCTTTGACAACTTGTAAATGATTGATTTTTCCGATATTTAGCATGGTTCTGGAGTTAAGTTTTAGGTTTTAGGTTTTATATTGGGGTTAATCATACTCTTTTTGAGCGAGCTTGAATTTTTTGCCGTGTTATAATGTCCGGCGATTTCGGAATCTGAACGTTTTACTCGCTTTTTGAGGATGTTTTTACCATGAAAAAATTACTGATTTCTGCTGTCGTCGCTGCTTCCTTTTTGACTGCTGTTCCCGCTATTGCTGGTGATGCAGCTGCTGGAAAGAGTAAATCGGCAGTTTGCGCCGCCTGTCATATGGCAGATGGTAACAGTGTGAATCCTTTGTGGCCAAAACTGGCCGGGCAACATGAAGGTTACATCGTCAAGCAGATGAAAGAGTTCAAAAGCACGGCGCGCAAAGATCCGATCATGCTGGGACAGGTGGCGGCTCTGACTGAAGAGGATATGGACAATCTGGCGGCCTATTTTTCATCTCAGACCCTGAAAGGCGGTGAGGCTGATCCGGCACTGGTTGAAGCTGGCAAGCTGCTTTATACCACTGGAAATGCTAAAGAGGGCGTTGCTGCATGCGCCTCCTGTCATTCTCCCAATGGCGCAGGCAATCCGGCGGCGAATTTTCCTGCGATTGCCGGCCAACACACGGTTTATGCTGAAAAACAGCTCAAGGCATTTCGTGACGGCAGCCGCGCCAACGACGTCAACACCATGATGCAGGATGTTGCGAGCAATTTGAGTGACGCGGATATCAAGGCTGTTTCCAGCTATATCCAGGGATTGCGCTGATCACTGAGTGAATCAGCGATAATAAAGGGCGGCATTTGCCGCCCTTTTTTGATTTCGCTGATTCTTTCATAGCTGCCGTTTTTTTAACCACGAAAGGCACGAAAAACACGAATTTCTGAATATGAAGTATCATTCTCATCACATCCTGTGCCGCTGCAAACTGGTATAATTAAAAAGATGATTTCTGAAGTATCTGTTATCTGATGTATGAGTCCTATTTTGGTCTGAAAGAGAAGCCTTTCAGTATCGCCCCCGATCCCCGTTATATTTACCTCAGCGACGCACATGAGGATGCGCTCGCGCATCTATTGTTCGGTGTGCAGGAGGGCGGTGGATTTGCGCTGATGACAGGAGAGGTTGGCACCGGAAAAACAACGCTGCTGCGCACCCTGGTGCAGCAGCTGCCGGAAAACATTGATCTGGCGCTGGTGTTCAATCCAATGCTCTCGCCGCTGCAGTTTGTTGCGACGGTGTGTGACGAGCTCAAGATCCCCTATGATGCTGACAAGGCAAGTTTGAAGCTGCTGATCGATGCGCTCAACAAACATCTGCTTGCAGCCTATCTCGATGGCCGCAGAACCATTTTGGTCATCGACGAGGCGCAGTCGCTGTCGGTCGAGGTGCTGGAGCAGATCCGTCTGCTGACCAATCTTGAAACCACTCGCGAAAAGCTGCTGCAGATTATTTTGATCGGCCAGCCGGAACTGCGCGAGACTTTGGCGCGCACTGACATGCGACAGCTGGCGCAGCGCATTACAGATGTTTTTCATCTCGAGCCACTCAGTCTTGAGGAGGTTCGCAATTATCTGATCCATCGGCTGACCATTGCCGGTGCTCAGAAATCGATATTTTCAGATTCGGCGGTACGTGCAATCTACGCGGCTTCAGGAGGCGTCCCGCGCCTGGTCAACGAACTCGCCGACAAGGCGCTGTTGTCCGCCTATGCCAAAGAGAAGCGCCAGGTTGACAGAAAGATGGTGCGTGAGGCGTCTAAACAGGTGCTGGCAAGCAGAAACGAGGCTTCATTTGGCTGGTTGTGGGGTGTCACTGCCGCAGTCGTGATACTGGCAGCCGCCGGAATTTTCTACCTGTGGCGGCAATCCGCGCCCGTAGTGAGTGATCCCGCATTGCAGCAGCCGATGACTTCCGGTCAGGAGAGAAGCAGCCGGACCCGTGTTGAAGCCGAGGCTATTATCGAGCCGCCAGTCGTGCAACAGGCAGCAGCAGATGATACACCGGTTTTGATCAGCAATGGCGTCAGCACTCCCTATCTTCCGGAGGATGTAGCAGATCAGGCAATAGCACAGGTGACTGATTCGACAGTTCTGCCATCTGCGGAGTCGAAGCCTGCAGAGAGTGCGTCTGAATCCAAGCCCTTGCAAGTGGCTGCTGAAATTCCATTGGCAGCGGAAACCGGGGAGGCTGTTGTTCATCCACAGGAGGCGAATGCCGGGCAGCTCATCGCTGACCGGGAAGCTGCGCCCGGCAACGAGAGTGGCGGGCAGGCCATTGCCGATAAAGGAGTGGATGCAGAGGGAGAGCGCGAAGAAGAACAGGAAAAAGAGAGCAGCAGCGACGCCATTACTCTTGATGAGTGGATTTATGATCATAGCGAAGAGACTTCCAGGGAGAATGCACTGAAGGAGCTGGTTTCAGTGTGGAAAGTGGACGTCGATTCGAACAGCGATACCTGCAAGGCGATTTCAGAGTATGGTCTGCGGTGTCTGAAGATGAATGGCAGCTGGGCCATGATCAACGAGATCAATCGTCCTGTGATTGTGCAGTTGCATATGGGCAATCAGCGTTCCCACTATGTGACGCTGCTGGGGAGTGATGACGAGTCGGTGGTGATTCGCTTTAACTCGGAGGTGTACCGTTTTCCGCACAAGGAGTTGAGCGCCCGCTGGTTCGGCGAATTCGAGCTGGTCTGGCAGGAACCGCCGATGGGGTTCAGGTCAACAATGCTTCCCGGCGACAGGGGAGAGCAGATCGAGTGGCTGCGTGATCGTCTCAGGGAGATTAGCGGCGAGGATATCCCGCCTGAGAAAAGTGAGAGTTTCTTTGATGAGCGTCTGGCCGAGGCGGTGCGTTCTTTTCAGGCAAGCAACCATCTGACGCCGGACGCGATGGTTGGCACGCAAACGATTATTCGTCTTAACTCAGCCTCCCCATCGGATAGCGGACCGCGTCTCAAGGTGAGTTCCTAAACTGTGTCGCTGATTCTCGACGCATTGCGAAAATCCGAGCATGGGCGTCATGGCGCTGCGGATTCCGTACTGCCGCTCATCGTGACGCCACGAGCAGGCAGGGTGCGGAAAAAGCGCGTTGCGACTCTGCCGATCCTGATTATGCTGCTCGTGGTGACGGCAACGGTCGTCATCTTCCTCTACCGGGAGACGATATTTCCACCACGTTCAGTGAATCAGACGCCACCAATCCCCGCAGTTTCAAAGCCGCAAATGACGCAGCAGATTCAACAACAGACGCAACCACAGGATCGGGCAGAGACGCCTGTAAAAGAGGTGCAGCAGGCATTGCCGCCTGATGTTGAGCCGAGCCAATCCACTGCACAGCTAAAAAGTAAAAAACCGCCGCTTGCCAAACCTGAAATGGCTTTACCTGATGCTGCTGTTACCGATCAGCCGAAGGTGGTAAAGCGCAACCTGCCGCAGAAGTCAGAGTCAGTTGTAGCGCTTGAAGCGGAGGCTAAACCCGCACCTAAAGCAATAGCCAAACCAAAACCTGAGCCCGTTAAACGGGATGCAATTCCCGCTGCACTTTCAACTTTCCCTGCAGATTTTATTCGCAAGGTGCAGCCTCTGCACCTTGATTTTCATGTCTACTCCCCAGACATCAGCAGGCGTATGGTCTATATCAACAACCGCGAATATGAGGAGGGCGATCGTTTGAAAAACAGTTTAAAAGTTGTTCGCATCGTTCCCCAGGGTGCGGTCATGCAATGGGATCAACAGTCATTTTTGTTAACTGCGCAGGATTAACTCTTGTCTGAAGAGAGTGACCAGCAACGCTGCTTCGGAGGTGTCGCGCGGCTCTATGGCGATGCGGGACTGGAATGCTTTCAGCGCTCACATGTGTGTGTGGTTGGTATTGGCGGGGTTGGTTCCTGGGCTGCTGAAGCTCTGGCTCGCAGTGGTATTGGAACCTTGACGCTGATCGATATGGACCATGTCTCCGTTTCGAATATCAACCGTCAGCTTGTCGCGCTGCGCAGCACACAGGGAAAAGCCAAGGTACAGGTGTCGCAGCAACGCATCAATGATATCAATCCTGCATGCAGGGTCATCCTGCACGAAGAGTTCGTGACGCCGGAAAACCTGGATGATCTGCTCGATCCGGCTTTTGACGCGATTATCGATTGCATCGACAATTTTCGCCACAAAGCGGCTCTTATTGACTGGTGCAGGCGAAAAAAAATCGCTGTGGTTACCGTTGGCGGCGCAGGCGGCAAAAGTGATCCGGCAAAACTGCAGATCGCTGATCTCAGCCGTACACACAAAGATGTATTGCTGTCGCGAACGCGCAAGGAGTTGCGTCAGCAATACGGTTTTCCTCGCAATATCAAACGGCGCTTCTCTGTGCCGGCTGTCTATTCAATGGAAGAGCTGAAAGGGGGGAAGGGGAGTGGCCTCAACTGTGGTGGATTGGGGTCGATCACACACGTGACCGCAACCGCAGGGCTGTTTGCCGTCTCCAGGGTGCTGGAGTTGCTGTGCAGGAGTGATGGCTTCAAATAATCCCTTTTCTACTTTGGGGGAGAGTTAAAGCTAGAGAGAGAGGCAAACAAAGCGATTCCACCTCTATTGGCGGATGAGATCTCTTCTACCATGATTTTAATCATGGAAATTGCGATTCATCAATCTATTTTGATCAAAAATATTGGCATTTATTAGTAAAACCAAGTATTCTAATCAAATCCGCAGAGAGCTTTTCTACGGCTATATTTTTCACGGTCATGTGCTCGGCATGACCCATGTTTTTTGTGACGATTTAACTCGGAGAACTGGATTATGAACCAGAGCTATTATGATGCTGTAACCAAGATGGAAGGAATGAATGTTAACGAGGAGTACATTCAGGGTTGGCAGGCGGGTTTTCTTCAAAACCCCAAGCGTGAAGAGCAGCGTGTAACAGAAGCTTATGATGCTGGATACACCGACGGTGAAGAGAAAAGCACCGACAATTTTTCCAACTGGACCTGAATTTCAGCATTAACCCGGTTCGTTGTCTGATTGAAAACCCCGCTACGCCGGGGTTTTGCTTTGTTGACAGGGACAGGCGATTCCAACAAGAGAGAGATTATGGCGGTTATTGAACTGAGTGAAGAGAATTTTGAAGAGACCATCAATAACAATGATTTTGTTATTGTCGATTTCTGGGCACAGTGGTGTGGTCCCTGTAAATCCTTTGCCCCGACTTATGATAAGATTTCGGAAGAGTTCCCTGATGTCGTTTTTGGAAAAGTGAATACTGAAGAGCAGCAGGGAATTGCCGGCCATTTTCAGATTCGTTCCATTCCTACCCTGATGATGTTTCGTGAACAGATCATCATCTACAGTGAGGCCGGCGCACTTCCTGAACCGGCATTCAAAGATATCGTCGAACGCGCATCCGACCTCGATATGGCCAAGGTGCGTGAGCAGATAGCAGAAGAGCAGACAAAAACAGCATGACCTGTTTTTTTCATTCTCTCACCCCGCCAAAATCCGCGGCCAGCGTTCATGTACGGCCTCTTCATCCTGCGGCTCGACAGTGACCACATAGACGCGCTGCTCATGGTTGTTTCTGGCGACAAGTCCCTGAATCCATTTGCCGCTGGTGATATCGAACCAGTGACTGGTTCCTTCGATGTCTTTCTCCATGAACTGTGATACAGGCAGTTTGACCGGGGTCGGGAAAAAACGCTCCCAGCGTCCTGCGTAGATAGACTCCAGCCGCGCCCATCCACCCAGGGGCAGGAACCCGCTTTGCTGCTGACGCCTTCCCCATGGGAGCAAAATGGCCATGCCGTCCTTCTGTCTGACGGGAAGCTGTGCAGCCGGGTTCGGGAAGTAGTAGCGATACTCCTCGTTGTTGTGTGTGAAAAAAACGCCGCCGCACATGCTATTTCACCTTCTCAAATCGTTTGCCGGTGGCCGTTCGGCTTCCACGCCGGTGCGATCACATTGGGCATATCGGAACGCTCCAGCAGGCGCACCGGGGTCAGCGTGTATTCACCGTAGCGTTCGTTGATGGCATCCATCACCCTGTTGACTTCCTCTCTTTTGCCGTTATCGACTGTAAACAGGCTCTGCTGCTGTTGTGCCGGTTGTGGATCGAGTGCGGTCACCTGTACCTGAAAGCAGCCCTCGCCATGCCAATGGTGATTTAAAAACGCGATACATTGAATATAGATGATTTCACCGTCATCCGTCGGTTCGGCAACCCGGGCTCTGCTCTTCAGCCACTGCTGCCCGGTCCTGAGGCCGATATAAAAGGATTGCGCCCTGAGATGATGCTTGCGCAGGCGATACCCCACTTTCTCGCTCATGTGCCGGTAATAGGTCAGCAGCACGCTGCGCTCGCTGGTGTCGGGCGGAATCACCTTGCCATGCCCCATGCTTTTGGGAGCTGCAATTTCCGTGATCACTGCCTCGGGATCCTTTCCCTGCGCCATCAGCCAGATGCGGCGTCCCGGGTTGCCAAAGCGTCGCGCCAAAACGCTGACGGGGATGTTCTTCATCTCTCCGCAATAGGTCACGCCGTGTTGTTGGAGATAACCGCCAATTCCCTTGTTGACGCCGCACAACGCTGTGACCGGTGCATTTCGGAGCGCCTCTTCCGCTTCCCACGGAGGAATGATCGTCAGGCCGTCGGGCTTGTGCAGCTTGGCGGCATATTTCGCCGTGGTCTTGTCACCGCTGACACCGACGGAGCAGAGAATGCCGGATGTCTGCAGCACAGTCTGTTTCACCTGCCTGGCAATGACTGCTGGAGAACCAAGCAGCAGCTGGCAGCGGGTGATGTCGAGAAAAGCCTCGTCGACGGAGAAGATCTCGATATCCGGTGTAAATGCCTGCAGAGCCTGCATGATGGCAGTCGATACCCTGACATAACGCCGCGGCCGGGAGGGGGCCTGGATGAGTTCCGGACAGTGCCGGCGCGCTTCCTTGAGGCGCATGCCGGTTTTGATCCCCCATGCCCGCGCCTCGTAGGAGCAGGTGATAATGGTGGAGCCGCGCCTGCCATTGGTAATCGCAATCGGCCGTCCCTGCCACTCGGGGTGATCGAGCTGCTCGACAGAGGCAAAAAATGCATTCATGTCCATGAGAATGATGGCGCGTGGCCACGGGGTATCGGCTGTTGTCATTGTGCTGTGAGTCGTCTGTGAATCATTTTTGTTGTTCGTACTACAAATGTTCTATATTTAGGATAACGGAGAACGCATCAGGAAGCAAATGGTTCGGCGGGGTGGCAGCAATTCTCAATGAGCCAATAGCGTGCCGATACCCCAAAAGACTTTTACCACGAAGCACACGAAGATCACGAAGAATCAACTAGTACAACGATGCATAAATATCTAGCAGTAGGATTAGCAT
>JAYELV010000312.1:0-2086 GCA_034717755.1 Pseudomonadota bacterium
CCCATGCCTGACATACCGGACATTCCGCCCATGCCTGACATACCGGACATTCCGCCCATGCCTGACATACCGGACATTCCGCCCATGCCTGACATACCGCTCATACCGCCCATGCCTGACATACCGGACATTCCGCCCATACCACCCATACCTTGCATGCCTTGCATACCGTACATGCTGGCGCTGACAGGCGCCGCTGCTACAGCTCCGGTAATAGCGATAGCGCCAAGGATTGTTTTGAGTTGCTTGCTAATTTTGCACATTCGAAATTTCATAAGGTTTTCTCCTAGGGGTTGAATTGGCTGGATTCTGTCCAGCCGGAACATCAAAAAACAGGTATTAATACATGATTAACAGCCTCTTTCTGAATTTGTAAAATCTATTGACGTCTACTATCTGTGCTATTTATGCCACCCTCGCAGGTCATATGGCGCCGGCATTCCAGGACGGTTGAATGGCGTATACCAATTCCCCTGGTTGTCGAGGAACCACAGGCTGCGAGGATAGGGCTGATTGATCCCGGTGAGCGCCTCTTCATACCAGCGCTTGTCGTGTTGCACCCATTCGATACCAGGTGCTCCCTGTGGCCGTTGCGAGGGTTGGCTTCCTCCTATGGGGTATTCTGATTCTGCACAGAGCTGTGAACTTGCTGAACACATCATCAGAAGTGGAATTGCTGCTGTGGCTGTGAAGGTGCTGATCTTCATTGCTCCGGTTGCTCCTTGAATTGAATTAATCATCGACTGCATTCGATTTAAACCATTCGATAGCAACAATAAAGCAACGTCTGTGCCACTTGCGCAAAAAAAAATATAACCAACTGTTTATAAAGATAAAAAAAATATGAGTATTGTGGATTTGAGCTGCTTTCCGGAAGGTCGGGATAGAATCCCTGACATTGCGTCAGGTGATGCGGCGTGCTGCAAAATCAGTGATGTAAAGCTATACTGACGTGCCGTGATGCAATGAAAAATAAGTCCCTGTAAAACATATTGTTGAGACAATTACTTCAGGATATTTCTATAGATATCAGGTGGAGGTGACAATTTGTCAGGGGAGGGGTGGGGCGAGGCGAGGCGAGGCGAGGCGAGGACTGAGTGCTGAGGACTGAGTGCTGAGTAGCAAGGACTGAGGGATGAGTAGCGAGTAGTGAGCACTCAGTCCTCAGTACTCGCTCCTCAGTCCTATCTTACTCCAGCACGATGATGTGGCCGTCACTCTTGCGAATGGCGATCTGGTGTTTCAGCCTGTGCGGTTTGGAGCTGGTGATGATGCTGACCAGGTAGATTTCATAAATCTCGCGAATCTTTCCTACAGAATACTCACCGGATTGCTGCTTCAGCCAGTTTTGTGTCAGTGAGAGGGTTTGTGACCAACTGGTCACCGGCAAAGAGAAGTCGGCTGGAGGTGCGTAGCCGTGAGCGGGCTGGATTGTCGTCTCATCACTGTGCTGCTGTTTCGGAGGATAGAAGATGATGCTGCCATCGCTGTTTTCCATGACCTGCCAGCCGCTCTCTGTGAGTTTCTCCTGCATCGTCTGCATGGAATCCGCCTGTTGCTCTGCGGTGGCTTTCTCCTCTACAGGTGCTGCTGTTTGCGGCTCTTCATCCGGAGGAATCAATACCAGGGAGCCATCGCTCTCGCGTGTTGCATCCCAGCCTGCCGCGTTGAGTTGTTGCTGCATTTGATCCCATTGCTCATCGGCTGGTGATGGAGCTGGCTTTTCTTCCTGAGCGGGCACATCGACTGTTTCACGCGGATGGAGTTTCAGGGAGCCGTCACTCTTGCGATCGACCTTCCAGCCGGAAGCTTCCAGTTTATTGCCGAGTGTCTGTAGATCGATGCTCTCTGTTGCTGCATCTGTCGCAGAGGGAGTGACACTCTCTTGTGATGATTCAGCAGTGGTGCTCTCTTCTGCTGGAGCGAACAGATAGAGATCTCCCGCAAAGGTGCGATGCACCGACCAGCCTCTCTCTTCCAGCGCCTCTTCTATGCTGGCGGGCGCCGCATTATCTGCGCCAGCAGTGGCGCCCAGGGTGATTGCCAGCAGTCCTGGGAATATGACATGAAACAGTTTTGGCATAGC
>JAYELV010000313.1:0-2074 GCA_034717755.1 Pseudomonadota bacterium
CCATCCATTTCCCTGTGGCAGCATCGTATTGCACAAATGCTGTCACATCTGCTGAGAGTGCAGCACGCTTGCTGAAGAGCCCGGCAAGCGAATTAACGCTGTCTGTATCGATGTTGTTTTTCATTCTTACCCCGTGTTTGTGCATGTCTGTGGGAGCGGTCTTCTGACCGCGAAAAAGCTTTGAACTCCATCGCCACCTTCATCATGGTCAGATGACCACTCCTACGCCCAGCCTGCATCCGGCTTGAAGCGCTCACCATACTGTTGTTCCAGCTGCTGTAATTTCTCCAACATCGCCTCCCTGCCATAGTGTTCGATATAGTGCATCGGACCACCGCGAAAGGGGGCAAATCCGGTACCGAAGATGATACCGGCATCGAGAGCATCCGCATCAGCAACCACAGCTTCGCGCAATGTGGCGACCGCTTCATTCAGCAGGCGCCCGATCAGGCGGTCAGAGACTGTTTCATCAACTGGCTGGCTGCTCTCCTGAATAACAGCCTTGCCTTTTTCGTAACCATAAAACCCTTCGCCGCTTTTGCGCCCCAGCTTGCCGGACTCAACCATGCTGACGAGCTCCCGGGGAACTTCGATGGCGAGTGTATCGCCCATTTTCTCAGCAACGGATTTGCAGATATCGAGCCCGACAGTGTCAGCCAGTTCTATCGGCCCCATCGGCATACCGAATGCTTTTGCCGCCTTGTCTATTTCAGCTGCAGGTATGCCCTCCTTGTGCAGTTGCATCGCTTCCATCAGGTAGGGGAGCAGTACCCGGTTGACGAGGAAGCCGGGGCTGCTTTTCACCACCAGCGGGAGCTTTGAGATGCGATTGGAGAATGCCAGGGCCCTGTCGATGACAGCTGTATCGGTGCTGGCCATGGTAACGATCTCCAGCAGCGGCATTTTTGCTACCGGGTTGAAAAAGTGCAGCCCCACCAGGCGGTTCGGATGCTGCAGTTTTCCGGCCAAAATCTCCAGCGGGATGCTGGAGGTGTTGGTGGCAAGAACGGCGTCGCTTCGCATGCGTGGTTCGAGCTGTTGATAGAGCGTCTGTTTGGCCTCAATATCTTCATAGATGGCTTCGATGACCACATCCGCCCGGGGTACGCCGCGCGCGAGGTGGTCCGGGACCAACCGGTCCATGGCGTCTCTCACCTTGCGCTTGTCGCGCAGGCGCTTGCTGAAGAGCTGCTGTGCACGTCCGATTGCACGTGACAGCATTTCCGGTGACTGATCCTGAAGCGTGACGCGCAAACCTTTGAGTGAACACCAGGCGGCGATATCGCCTCCCATCAATCCACCGCCGACCACATGCACATGCGTGGGTTTGAATTCAGGATCACCTTTTTGCGCCTTGAGTCTGTTCTGCAGTAGAAACACACGGATCAGGTTTTGTGCAGTCTCACCCGTCAGCAGTTTGGCAACCTCCTGCTGCTCGCTGAGCGCCATCTGCTGCGGATTGCCGGCGCTGGTATTCCAGTGATCAAGCAATGCGTAAGGAGCAGGATAGTGCTCGATGGAGACTTTTTTACTCACCTGGCTTTTTAACCAGGTGGTGATTGCGGAGCGCACCAGAGAGACGCCGGCCAGGCGCTGCAGCAGGGGCGGGCGGCTTCGATGGGGTTGATTGCGAATCAGGTATCGTGCAGCTGATTTAAATTGCCTGTTTGGAACCACTTCATCAACCAGGCCGATTTTTTTTGCCTGCCTGCCGTTTAAATTGCGGTTGCCGAGCATTAACTGCAGTGCATTGAGATGCCCGATCAGCGCCGTGGAACGCACAGTGCCTGCAAATCCCGGGAAAATACCAAGCCGGGTCTCAGGAAAGCCAATGCGCACGTCCGCGTCATCACTGGCGATGCGATAGCTGCAGGCCAGCGCCAGCTCCAGGCCGCCTCCGAGGCAAAATCCATGCATGCACGCCACGCTTGGGAAGGGCAGGTTCTCGAGTTTCTCGAGGATCTCATGGGCATGATGGATCAGCTGTTCAGCTTCATGTCTGTCTGTCATACCCGCAAAGGCCTTGACGTCTGCTCCGGCAATAAAGCCGCTTGTTTTGCTGGAGAGAATCACC
>JAYELV010000314.1:0-2067 GCA_034717755.1 Pseudomonadota bacterium
GCAATTCGCGGTCAGAAGACCGCTCCCACAATCAATGTTGACCACAAACGTAGGAGTGGTCTTCTGACCACGATTAAAATGCCATAGCATTTTTATTCACATGCACGGACTTATTGAGCAGTTACATTTTTTCGACTGTGGATGGAGAACTATACTGAAAACCTACATTGATCGCGACATACGGGCTCTGTTTCCGCAATTGAACCTGGACGCCTACAAGCGTTTTATCCAGAAGCCTCAGCATTCACTACTCAGTTCTATCCCTTCCCAGTCCTCACCACTCGTTACTCAGTCCTGTCCCTTCCCCCCACCCAACTTCACAGTGCTGCAAACAACAGGTTGACGCGATAACGTTATAACGTGTTAGCGGTTCTCTACAAACGCGCATACATGGCGGACAGGGTAGTCAGTCCAAATTGATACGCTCATTTCAAGCTATATGATGAGAAGTGGTGCGGCGTCTGATGACGGGCTTCCCTGCCAATCATCGTTCTCTGGTTATTGATTAAAAGGGGATCTCGTCCTCAACGTCCTCCTCCATGTCATCAAACAGATCCGGCTGCTGTTCCACTGCTTCAAAATACTCCCTAAAAGACCAGAACTGATCGCCATATTCTTGTTCGTATGCAATGAGCAATTTAAACAGGAACAGGCGGATTTCATTGACTGTTTCATCCGAGAGACTTGGCGTGCTGGCAAAGGTCAGTGATTGTAGATTCATAGCGATTTCCTTTTGTTGATAAAATTTGTGTCGATGTATTCTTGTCCGGCACTCTGGAACCGTCAGGTTTTCATGGCGTCCTCCCTTTTTTCCCGGGTGTGTTTTTAGGCGGCTTTTTCCGGCTCTCTGCGCGCTTCTCCTGGTTCTCTTTCGCCTCCTTGAGGCGATAGGATTCCGCCTCGATGGAGACAATCTCCGAACGGTGGATCAGGCGATCCACGAGGGAGACAACGCAAGCGGCATTGGGGAACACCTCGCCCCACTCCGTGAAGGGACGGTTGGTCGTCACCAGCGTTGATTTCTCCTCGTAACGCCGGGAGATGATCTCGAACAGCAGGTCGGCATGGCGGTTGGAGTAAGAGAGGTAGCCAACTTCATCAATGGCCAATAAATGTGGACGTGCATAGTGAGCAAGACGGCGCTTGAGCGCAATGTCGCCATCCTGTGATGCCAGCTCGTTGAGCATCTGTCCTGCACTGGTGAACAGTACCGTGTGCCCCTGCAGGACAGCCTGATGGGCAATGTTGCGGGCGATGGTGGTTTTACCCACGCCGTTGGGGCCCACCAGAATGATGTTGGTGGCGTCCTCAATGAAGTCGATGCGCATCATCTCTTCAACCGCATCCCGGTCGCACTGCGTCGGCCAGGACCAGTCGAAGTCAGCCAGCGGCTTGAAGCGTCCCAGATGGGCATTGGTCATGCGCCGCTCCAGCCCGCGGCGGGCGCGCTCCTCCTCTTCCCATTGAATGAGAGGCAGGATCCAGTCGCTCCCTTTGATCTCATCCCAATGAGCGAGCAAGCCATGGAGTTTCAGCGCCCTGGCTCTCGCCATCAGCGGGTCGTTGGTCTCAGGTGTCTTCTTCATCGTCTTCATCCTCGTGTTGCGGTTGGAGTTGGTCATAACTCTGGAGGTCATGGTGGCGCACCACCAGATCCTTTGCGCGTTGATCGTCAATGTGCACGCTCACCGGCGGTGGCCGATGCCGCTCCTCACGGCATCGCTCCAATGCCAGGCGCACACCGTTGGGGTGTGGCACACCGCGCTCCAAACTCTCGTTAATGGCCGCCTCCAGAGCCTGGCTGCCGTAGTCATCGAGCAGGCGTAGCAGCGCAACAGTGATCGAGCCGAGATGATCTCCGCGCCCGGCGGCCTGGTTGAGTAATTCCCGGCTCTTTGGTACGGCATGGATCAAACGATCCTGTCCGCGGTGACGCCGCGCCTTGCGTTTGATCTTGATCAGCGCCTCGAGATGCGCCGGATCCTCGATCTGCTGCGCTTTGTCGTAACTGCGCGGGTGGGTGGCAAGAACTTCTGCGCCATCGAGAATGCGCACTTCTTGCGGCGT
>JAYELV010000315.1:0-2058 GCA_034717755.1 Pseudomonadota bacterium
TGATAAAACATCCCTGTTTTCGACCGCCATGGATGGCGGAAGTGCCGAAAACGCAGGAGCAGTTGTTCGGCGGAAGCCCTGAAAAGCAGACTCCCGACCCTGCTTCCTGCACGGGATTATTGAGAAGCTACCATCCTGGACGAAGCAGATGTCATTGCGCGGAACCAGAGGCGACGCAGCAATCTGGTTTGAAGATTGCCACAGTCGCTTAGGTTCCCTCGCAATGACGGCGTTCACACGGAATTATTGGGATGGTATATTTTTCTAAAAATCTGTGTCTATCTGTGTGCATCTGTGGTTCAAAATCCCTTAAAAATCGCCGGCAGCGCCCTTTTTCATGATATCGAGGATGACTTCCCGCACCTTGCTGGCCTGGGAGAGCAGTGGATCAGGGAGTGTTCTGCCGCCTTCGATCATCATGTCCATGTTCAGCGCATAGAGCCAGAACTTGCCATCCTTGTCCTCGACCATGGAGATGCGGCAGGGGAGAAATGCGGCAAAGGCATCGCTGTGATCCACCATCTGCTTGGCGATGAGCGGATCACAGTATTGATAAATTTTCAGAAAGCGCTGCTCCTTACCGGTCATTATCTTGACCTGTTCCGAGAGCGGCAGCTCACCGACATTCTTGATATTGTGTTCGTTGGCGACTGACGCCATCGCCTCTTCGGCATCTTCCCAGCTGATGCCTTCTTCTAGCGGAAACTTCCAGATGCTGGCCTCAGCAGAGTTTCCTGACTCCTTGAGTTTCTCCCACATGGTGAGATAGACATCCTTGGCGCCGGGATCAAGTTGTTTGAATGCGGCAATCTCCGGGGCGATTTTCCCATAGAAAAAGATGCCGCTGGCGATGGCAATGACGCCGACAAGGGCGAGCAGGTTACGAATAAATGACATGTGTCTTCTCCAGTTCTCTTCTGTTTTGATTGATATTTGTCATAAAGATACATAATACGCCAAAGATGGCGTTGAGGTAAATCAAATCGATGAATAGGATTTTCTTATGTTTGGCGTTATGCATACTTATTTCACTGTAGTGGATAAGGAGTGTAGCATCCCGATACCTCATAATATAGGAGTCTCACATGACTACAGAATTATTGATTATCCTCGCCGCTGCGGTGGCGGCCCTGGCCTATGGCGGGTTGTCTATCCGCTGGCTATTAGCCAAGCCGCAGGGTTCCGGCGAGATGCAGGCCATTTCACTGGCGGTACAGGAGGGCGCATCAGCCTATCTGAACCGTCAATATACAGCCATTAGTGTGGTTGGCGTTATCTTGCTGGCTGTTATTTTCTATTTTCTCGGCACATACATGGCCGTCGGCTTTGCCATTGGCGCCATTCTCTCCGGAGCCGCCGGCTTTATCGGCATGAATATCTCGGTGCGCGCCAACAGCCGCACGGCCGAAGCTGCAAAATTAGGTATGTCGCCGGCGATGGATATCGCCTTTCGCGGCGGAGCTATCACCGGGATGCTGGTCGTTGGTCTGGGACTTCTTGGTGTTGCAGGCTACTATACCGTTATGTCGATGATGGGTGTCGACGATAATAAGGCACTGCACTCCCTGGTTGGTCTCGCGTTTGGCGGTTCACTGATTTCTATTTTCGCCCGGCTTGGCGGTGGTATCTTCACCAAGGGCGCAGATGTCGGCGCAGATATCGTCGGTAAGGTCGAAGCCGGCATTCCCGAGGATGATCCACGCAACCCTGCGGTTATTGCTGATAACGTCGGCGATAACGTCGGTGACTGCGCCGGTATGGCGGCGGATCTGTTCGAAACCTATGCGGTAACCGTGGTTGCGACCATGCTGCTGGGATTCCTCATGATGAAAGATGCAGGTACTGCAGCCATCATCTATCCATTGATGCTGGGCGCTGTCTCCATTATCGCCTCGATTATCGGTCTCTACATGGTGAAACTGCCTGAAGGCAGCACCAATGTCATGGGCGCGCTCTATCGCGGCCTGATTGTCGCCGGCGTCTTGTCAGCCGGTGGTTTCTATGGCGTCACTGAGTGGCTCATGGGCGACAATGCGCAATACTCCAGCATGGCGCTGT
>JAYELV010000316.1:0-1910 GCA_034717755.1 Pseudomonadota bacterium
TGAACGCGCCTTGAGCGGCCCGAAGGGTAAATTACAGGGATGTAATTTATAATCTCAAGCAGATTGCCGCGGTCGCTTAGGCTCCCTCGCAATGACAGCATTCACACGGGGTTATTGAGAAGTTACCCGTAGGGTGTAATAAGCGACAGCGCATTGCACCATCTATGAGATGATTTCCAACAGAGGTTGTGTTCAATGGAGTGGTCTGCTGTCGAACGGTCGATTTCACTGTCAACCGGTAAAGACTTCCGTATCGATCGCAGGACGCCTGTCGGAGGCGGCTGTATCAATTCTGCATATCGTCTGACGGGCAGTGGCAAGAGCTACTTCGTCAAGGTCAATGCGGCGCACATGCGCCACATGTTCGATGCAGAGTACGCAGGCCTGCTGGAGTTGCAGCAGGCGCAGGCAATTCGAATACCTCAGCCCATCGTAGTTGGTGAGAATAATGACCAGGCCTGGCTGGTGCTGGAAAGCATGGAGTTGGGGCATAGCGGTGACAGCCGCATGGCGGGAGAACAGCTGGCGCTGCTGCATCGTCACCAGGCGCAGCAGTATGGCTGGTCGATCGACAACACCATCGGCTCCACGCAGCAAATCAATCATCAGGAGCATGAGTGGGTCAGGTTCTGGTGCAGGCATCGACTCGGTTTCCAACTACAGCAGGCGCTCAACAACGGTTTTACAGGGCGTCTGCAAGAACAGGGTCGCAAGCTGCTTGAAAACCTTCACCTGCTGATGGACCACAATCCTGTGCCCTCGCTGCTGCATGGTGATCTGTGGGGAGGGAATATCGGCTATCTGAAGGATGGAGCTCCGGTTATCTATGACCCCGCCGTCTATTATGGCGACAGGGAAGCAGACCTCGCCATGACAGAACTCTTTGGCGGCTTTGGAGCGGATTTTTATGCGGCTTACAACGCCGTGTGGCCGCTTGATTCAGGTTATGCGGTAAGGAAAACCCTCTATAATCTTTACCATATTCTCAACCACGCAAATATGTTTGGTGGCGGTTACGCCGGCCAGGCAGAGAGCATGATCGATCGTCTGCTTGTGGAGATAGCCTGATAGATAGAAATATTGGGAGATATTCACCACGAAGCACACGAAGACCACGAAGTTAGTAACTTCTCGATATCTCCGAGTTAGCCCATTCTTCGCGGCCAGAAAGCCGCTCCCACGACGAAGGCGAATCCTGGTGTGGGAGTGGTCTTCTGACCACGATTGAAATGCGATAGCATTTCCTTGCATGCACGGAGTTATCGAGAAGTGACGAAGTTATTTTGTGACCGGCTGATTCTTCGTGGTCTTCGTGTGCTTCGTGGTAAAAGTCTTTTAAGAAAACGACACTTTATTGGTACGTTTATAATTGCTGGATGCTCTACTGCTGTATTGACTATTGTAGTTTTTTTGCGTGATTTAGAGACAAAAACGGTCTGAATTGTTATCATGCCGCGCTTGATTCAATTCTAGGAAGTCCGGAGTTTACTGAATGATCCAATCTCTACTCACCGTTTGCATCGGCAACATCTGCCGCAGTCCAATTGCAGAGGGGTTGTTTCGTCAGTATGCCGAGGAGAAAGGTTTGCAGATGCAGGTCTCTTCTGCCGGTTTGGGGGCGCTGGTCAACCACCCGGCAGATCCGTTCTCGGTTGAATTGATGGATGAGATTGGTATCGATATCAGTCAACACCTGGCGCGGCAGATCACTCCGAAGATCGTAGCTGACTCCGAGTTGATCATCACCATGGAGTCATGGCAGCAGCGCAAGGTAGAGGAGCAGTTCCCCTTTGCCAGGGGAAGGGTCTTTGCGATCGGTAAATGGTCTAACAGCGAGATTGCCGATCCCTACAAGAAGCCCCGCGAAGCCTTCGAAGTGGCTTTCAAAGGCATTCAGGAAGGCTATACTG
>JAYELV010000316.1:2010-8587 GCA_034717755.1 Pseudomonadota bacterium
GTATTGGTGGCGGTCTCCACTCCAAAGAAGGGGACGAAAAGTGGTTTGTCTGTTCCCATGTTCTGATCCGGAGCATACCAGAGAGCATGTCCCTGTTTGAGGCTGCGAATCATACCCCTGACATTGCTTTTCAGAATGGTGCTGGCCGAGTGGCGTTCGCGGTTGACGTGCAGCAGGTGTTCGGTAAAAGGTTTTTCACTGCGGCGGTAGACGGTATCCATCGGGAAATGATGTGAAATCAGCCGGCCACTCATCTCGACAGAGGTAAAGTGTGCTGACAGCAGGATAACGCCTTTTCCTTCATCCATTGCCTTCTGCAGATGCTCGAGTCCGTTGAAATGTGCGAGGGGTTCGAGTCTGCGCCTGCTGGCCCACCAGGCAAGCCCCAGGTCGATCACTCCCTTGCCCATGGCGTGAATATGCTGCTGCGCCAGCGTTTCGCGTTCACTGTCAGATAATTCAGGAAAGCAGAGTTCCAGGTTCGTCGTCAATATATCCTTGCGTTTTTTGGGGATGAATTTGTACACCATATCCGCCATCAGCGGGCCGATTTTCATCAATACAGACCAGGGAAGCAGCAGCATCAGGCGCAGGAGTCCGAGAACAATCCACAGGGGCCAGGTTTGCGGGCGCAGGTGTTGAGGAAGCATGAGAGGGTCAAATCAGGTGAAGTTATGCATGATTTTACTGGAAATCATCATTTCAGCGATAAAAAGATGAAATAATCTATGCCTGCTATTGTAACTTGCCGTGAATTTGTTACTGTGATCACAGATTGATTCCGTATTTTTTTCTGTATAGATATAACGGGCAGCATATGTACCTACTCGCACACAATAACAGCCTTAAAACAGGCACCCGATGGCACTGATGCGCGGTTGGTGTTTTTTCCTGTTTATGAATTGATATTGTGTGGAGCCTGTTATGACCCCTGAAGAATTTTCATCCCTTGCGAGCGAAGGGTACAACCGCATCCCTGTTGTACGGGAGGTGCTGGCGGATCTGGATACGCCGTTAAGCGTCTACCTGAAACTGGCTGATGGCCCATACTCTTATCTGTTCGAATCCGTTCATGGTGGTGAAAAATGGGGCCGCTACTCCATTATCGGATTGCCCGGACGACTGCGCCTTGAAGTGCGTGGCGATGAGATTACGCTGTTGGATGGTGACCGCGTTACTGAAACATTTCATTCGGATGACCCGCTGACTGCCGTCGAAGATTTCCAGAAAAGATTCCATGCTGCTGAGATCGACGGGCTGCCAAGATTTTCAGGCGGCCTGGTGGGCTATTTCTCCTATGACACCATTCGTTATATCGAACCCAGGTTGAAGCAGTCACCCAATCCGGATCCGCTGCAAACTCCGGATATCCTGCTGATGGTTTCGGATGAGCTGGTGGTGTTTGATAATCTGGCAGGGCGCATGTTTATTATCGTGCATGCCGACCCGTCAGCAGGTGATACGCTGCAACAGGCAAAGCAGCGCATCGCCGGGTTGGCGGCAAAAATGCACCAGGGCGCTCCGCGGGAGCTTATCAGCAAGCCACGCCAGGTGGACGAATCAGATTTCACTTCCGGTTTCAGCAAGGCTGGCTTCAAGCAGGCGGTTGAGCATGTCAAGGAGTACATTCTTGATGGGGACTGCATGCAGGTGGTGATCTCCCAGCGCCTGAGTATTCCCTATCACGCTCCGCCGCTGGATCTCTATCGCGCCCTGCGTGGAATGAATCCCTCTCCCTATATGTACTTCCTGAACCTGGATGATTTTCATATTGTCGGATCGTCACCTGAAATTTTGACGCGCCTCGAAGATGGTGAGGTGACAGTACGCCCGATTGCCGGGACCCGCCGCAGGGGATACAGCGAAGAGGAGGATCTCGAGCTTGAGATCGAGTTACTGGCCGATCCCAAGGAACTGGCCGAACATCTTATGCTGATTGATCTCGGACGCAACGATGTCGGCCGGGTTGCACAAATCGGCAGTGTCAATCTGACCGAAAAAATGATGATCGAGCGCTACTCTCATGTGATGCATATCGTCTCCAATGTGACCGCGGATTTAAAGCAGGGGATGAATGCCATCGATGTGATTCGCGCTACTTTTCCGGCGGGAACCGTCTCCGGCGCCCCCAAGATCCGCGCCATGGAGATTATCGATGAACTGGAGCCGGTCAAGCGCGGCGTCTATTCCGGCGCTGTGGGCTACCTGGCGTGGAATGGCAACATGGATACGGCAATTGCCATCCGCACTGCTGTGATCAAAGACAAGGTGCTGCATATTCAGGCAGGCGCAGGTATAGTAGCTGATTCGATTCCTGAGATGGAGTGGAAAGAGACCATGAATAAAGGACGTGCGATTTTTCGTGCCGTCGCCATGGCCGAGGCCGGACTGGAACGCCAGGATGAGGAGCTCTGAGCATGTTGCTGATGATCGATAATTATGACTCCTTTACATTCAACCTGGTGCAGTATTTTGGCGAGCTGGGGGTCGATGTGGTTGTGCGCCGCAATGATGAAATCAGCACTGACGAGATCGCAGCACTGGCCCCTACGCACCTGGTCATCTCACCCGGGCCATGCACCCCCGTTGAAGCGGGAATTTCCGTTGAAGCGATCAACACCTTTGCGGGAAAAATCCCGATACTCGGGGTGTGCCTGGGACATCAGTCGATCGGCGTTGCGTTTGGCGCTAACATTGTGCGCGCGGGCCGGGTGATGCATGGCAAGACATCGCCGATTTTTCATGCTGACGGTGGAGTTTTCTCCACCCTGGAGAATCCATTGGTGGCGACGCGCTACCACTCGCTGATCATCGAGAAAGCGACGCTGCCGGATGTGCTCGAGGTCACGGCATGGACAGCAGATGAAAATGGGGATGTGGATGAAATCATGGGTGTGAGGCACAAACATCTGGCGGTCGAAGGGGTGCAGTTTCATCCCGAATCGATACTTACGCGCCAGGGGCATCAACTGCTGCAGAATTTTATAGGTAAGTTTTAGGTAAGTTTTAGGTTGTTATGTTTTAGGTTTTAGGTGTTCGAGTTTTCGATAAGGCTCTCATTGAGCACGGCGCATAAAGACTAAAACCTAAAACTTAAAACATAAAACCCAGGGGGTTTCTATGGATATACAGGAAGCAATTGCGCGGGTGGTTGATCAAACCAATCTGCTTGATTTTGAGATGACGGACGTGATGCGCACCATCATGACCGGTGGAGCGACGGCGGCGCAGATCGGTGGTTTTTTGATCGGTTTACGCATGAAAGGTGAAACTGTGACAGAGATCACAGCTGCTGCAAAAGTGATGCGTGATCTGGCCGAAAAGGTGTCGGCGCCGCATGATCATCTGGTCGACACCTGCGGTACCGGCGGTGACTCGTCAGGCACTTTTAATATCTCCACAGCCAGTGCATTTGTTACCGCAGCTGCCGGCGCCAGGGTTGCCAAGCATGGCAACCGTTCGATCTCCTCGAAGTCGGGCAGTGCGGATGTGCTCGAGGCGGCTGGCGTCAGGCTGGATATCACTCCCGCGCAGGTGAGTGAGTGTATTCAGGAGACCGGCATCGGTTTCATGTTTGCGCCGGCGCATCACAGCGCCATGAAACATGCCATTGGTCCACGCCGGGAGATGGGAGTTCGCACGATTTTTAATGTCCTGGGACCACTCACAAACCCCGCAGCAGCACCGAATCAGGTGATCGGGGTTTTTTCCAGAGAACTGCTTGAGCCGCTGGCGGAGGTCCTGAAAAATCTGGGCAGTCGCCACGTCATGGTCGTGCATGCACGCGACGGGCTGGATGAGATCAGTATTGCCGAGAAAACGGATATCGTGGAGTTGAAAGATGGTCAGATCTTCCATAACCGCATCTCTCCCGAAGAGTTTGGCATGCAGTATCATTCGCTTGAGACGATCCGGGCAGAGGGCGTGCAGCAGAGCCTGCAAATAATCCGCGATGTACTTGCCAATAATGCCGGGCCGGCGCGCGATATCGTTACGCTGAATGCCGGTGCTGCGATCTATACAGCAGGGATCGCCGTTACCCTCAAGCAGGGGGTTGATGCGGCATCTGCAGCCATCAGCAGTGGCGCCGCCATGGATAAGCTGGATCAGTTGATTGCCTGCACACAGCGTTATTCATCATGAGTAATACCCCGGATATCCTGAACAGGATCAATGCGCGCAAGCTTGAAGAGATAGCGCAGTGCAAACTGACAGTGTCACTGGATCAGTTGAAGGCACAGGCACAGGATCAGGATGAAACGCGTGGTTTTGCCAATGCCGTGGCTGAGAAGATTGCCTCCGGGAAAGCGGCTGTGATTGCAGAGATCAAGAAAGCATCGCCTTCGAAGGGAGTGCTGCGCAAAGATTTTGATCCTGCGGCTATTGCAGCAAGCTATGAATCCGCTGGTGCGGCCTGCATCTCGGTATTGACTGACCGGGATTTTTTTCAGGGCAGTGAAGCCTACCTCAGGGAGGCGCGCGCAGCCTGTTCACTGCCGGTCATTCGCAAGGATTTCATCATCGATGCGTACCAGGTCTATGAAGCCAGGGCCATGGGAGCCGACTGCATCCTGTTGATCGTGGCATCACTGCATGATCAGTTATTAATAGAGCTGAATAATCTGGCGCATTCTCTTGGCATGGATGTGTTGGTGGAAGTGCATGATGCCGCCGAACTTGAGCGTGCGCTGCAACTCCCTAATCGGCTCATCGGCATCAATAACCGCAACCTGCGCACCTTCGAGGTCACCCTCGAAACCACCCTGGATCTACTCAAGCTGATGCCGGACGAGCGCATTGTTATCACCGAAAGCGGTATTCATGTGAGTGATGATGTCAAGCTGATGCGTGATAACGCAGTGAATGCCTTCCTGGTCGGAGAGGCGTTCATGCGCGCCGATGATCCGGGCGCCAAACTGGCCGAGCTGTTTTTTTCGGCGTAACCACATCCATGACTGCTCTTTCGATCACAAATCTTCACAAACGCTATAAAGGCGGTTTCCACGCTTTGAAAGGGATTGACCTGCGGGTAGAGGAAGGCGACTTTTTTGCACTGCTTGGCCCCAACGGGGCGGGTAAATCGACAGCTATCGGCATCATCTGCTCACTGGTCAATAAAACATCCGGCAAGATCTCTGTCTTCGGTGACGATCTTGATACTGATCCAATAGCCGTCAAGCGTCATATCGGACTGGTGCCGCAGGAGTACAATTTCAACCATTGGGAACCGGTCGCTGAGATCCTGGTCAATCAGGCGGGTTACCAGGGGATTCCGCGTGCACTGGCATGGCGTCGAACCGAGAAACTGCTGCGGCAGCTTAAATTGTGGGACAAGCGCACCGTCATGGCGCGAAATCTCTCCGGAGGCATGAAACGCCGCTTGATGATCGCCCGCGCACTGGTGCATAAACCGCGCCTGTTGATTCTTGATGAGCCAACAGCCGGCGTGGATATTGAAATCCGTCTCTCCATGTGGAAGTTTCTGCGCCAACTCAATGAACAGGGAACCACCATCATTCTGACGACTCACTACCTGGAGGAGGCAGAGAACCTGTGCCGCAACATTGCGATCATCCACCATGGAGAAATCGTCGAACAGAGTCCGATGAATTCTCTGCTGGCTAAATTTCATCAGCAGACCTTTGTCTTGAATCTGCAGCAGCCACTTGAAGCGCTGCCGCAGTTCGATGGCTTTCATCTGTTGCAACGCGATGCAACCACAATTGAGGTAACGGTCAGGCAGGGGCAGGGTCTGACGGATCTGTTTTGCCGCCTGGCGGAGAGCAAGCTGGAGGTCCTGAGCATGCGCAACAAGCAGAACCGCCTGGAACAGCTGTTCCTTGAACTGACCAGTGGGGATGGTGAACAGCAATGAAGCGTGATATCTACTGGATTCCATTCAAGACCATCCTCATCAAGGAGTTCCTGCGCTTCATCCGCATCTGGCCGCAAACCATATTGCCTCCTGCGATTACCATGACACTCTACTTCGTTATCTTCGGACAACTGATCGGCGAGCGCATCGGCAAAATGGATGGCTTCGACTATGTCGATTTTATTGTGCCGGGTCTGGTGCTGATGTCTGTCATTACCAACTCATACGCCAATGTTGTCTCCAGTTTCTACCAGGCCAAATTTATGCACCATGTCGAGGAGATCCTCATATCACCTGTACCCAACTGGATTATTCTGGCAGGTTATGTGAGTGGCGGGGTGGCGCGAGGTATGCTGGTAGGAGTCGTCGTGACAGGCATCTCGATGCTGTTTACGAATCTCAGCATCCACAGTTATGCCATTGCACTGGGAGTTTTTTTTCTGACATCGGTGCTGTTTTCGCTGACCGGTTTCATCAACGCGGTGTATGCCAACAGTTTTGATGATATATCGATCGTTCCGACTTTTGTGTTGACGCCTTTGACCTATCTGGGTGGCGTTTTCTACTCCATTCACCTGCTGCCGGAGTTCTGGCAAACGGTCTCTCTGGCAAACCCGATTCTCTACATGGTGAATGCATTTCGCTACGGACTGCTGGGGGTATCAGATATTCACCTGGGAGTGGCTTTCTCGATTATTGTGG
>JAYELV010000317.1:0-8534 GCA_034717755.1 Pseudomonadota bacterium
TAAATATCTATCATCAGAAATGCTCGAACAACCTCGTCATTCCGGCAGTCTTTTAGCCGGACTAAAGCGCTTGCGCTTTGAACGCCCACAGGGCGGCCCGAAGGGTGAGCGAAGCGAATAACTCCATGTGTATCGAGTAATATCTCAATAACCCCGTGCATTGAATATATTTTGTTAAAACAGCTGTCATTGCGAGGAGCTGAAAGCGACGCGGCAATCTGGTAAGGAGATTGCCGCGGTCGCTTAGGCTCCCTCGCAATGACGGCAGTCACACGGGATGATTGTGAAGTTACTGCGAAAAATACAGGCAGTGGTGAAATCAATCACTTACAGAAAACTTGAACATCGAGTATCAGTTCACTCTTCCTTCGACTCTGAACCGGGTCCGAGCAGGATGCCGAGCCAGCGAGTCTCATCACTGGCCTGCGAGGTGAACTTGACGGTCATCGTCAGCGGAACTGATAAAAGCATTCCTACAAGACCGAGCAGCCACCCCCAGAAAACCAGGGAGAGAAACACAACCAGCGTGGAGAGGCCCACTTTCTCTCCCATGTAGCGTGGTTCAACAATATTGCCGATCACGATATTGGCAGTGAGGTAGACCAGGATAACTCCCATGGTTTCCGTTGTACCCAGCTGAACCAGTGACAACAGTACAGCCGGAACTGCAGCAATAATCGAGCCGATATTGGGAATGAAATTGAGTGCAAAAGCGAGAAATCCCCACAGTATGGCAAAATCGAGTCCGATCAAAGCAGTGCCGACACCGACCAGAAACCCTGTAACAAGGCTCAATACCGCCTTGACGGAGAGATACTGCCTGGTGCTCTTGATGACCTCGTTGTATCTGTCGAGAACCATGCCGCTGCGACTGCCATAGATGGCAATGACTTTTTGCGGGAAACTCCCCGACTCCAGCAGCATGAAGAGCACCGTGAAGAGGATCAGGAATGCGTTGCCAAATACCCCGCCAAGGCTGGACATCAGTGAGTTGGCATATCCCATTGCCTGCCCGGGATCGATTACATTCAGCATCCCCACGGATTCAGGCACATCCATACCATGAGTGGCAAGCCAGTTTAGAAGGCCGCTGGCTAAACTCCTCAGACGTGTCTGATACTCCGGCAGGCTCTGGGAGAACTGGTCGACTGATGCGCTGAGGATCAGGGTCAGGAAGACTCCCAGTGTGATGCCGACCACAATGACAAGCATCACAGCCAGCGATATGGGCAGCCCTTTGCTTTTCAGCCAGTTGACAGGCGTTGCGGCAATGATTGCAAAGAATAGTGCGAGCAGAAAGGGCACAATCAGCCCCTGCGCATAGCGCACCCAGGCTAAAATGATGAGAAATCCGGCGATAATCAGTACCGTATCGCGCATTCGGGATTGGTATTCGGGTGTCATTGAGGTCTCTCAGTTGAGTCGAAATATGTCATTGCATGTGAGTTGAATGCTATAGCATTTCGCGGTCAGAAGAGTGCACCCTCGGTCCGGGAAAATTCCTGACGCAGGAGGTGGTCGTTCAACTCAGCCTGATTCTCTCTATTATAATCATTTATTGTGAAACTCAGTAATGCGATAATTGAAATATCATGCAAACAATCAATATCTCCAAACACATCCCCCTCTCCCTGATAATAATCCTCTTGCTCTTCCTCATGGCCGGCTGCAGCCAGGATAGCCATGGTGAGGCGCTATCAGGGCCAAAGAGTTCAGTGAACAGGGTGGTGATCGAGGAGCAGATGCCTGCTACTGTTCCCTTTATTACGCTACGCAACAAGACCGGTAGCAGCAAAGCTGCAAAATTCTTCGGCGATGAGCGCGATACCCTGCATGCCGGCCACTGCGACATATCCAGCACGCCTATCAAGATTTTAAAACCCCTGGCGGCAAAGGTGCCGTTCTATATTCCTGAGGATATCGTGAAGCTGGAAGCGATCACAGAGTTGTCCGTAGAGGATCTCTGGCAGGGGATGGAGAAAACATCGAACAGAGAGCGCCCCATCCTTTACACACACGGCTTCTATATGGATTTTGAGCGCAGCTGCAAAAGGGCCTCGATGCTTCAACAATCTCTCGGGCTCGCAGGGCGGTTCATGCTGTTCAGCTGGCCGTCTGACGGTGCAATACTGAACTACACGCGTGATGAGGCAGACCTCTACTGGAGTGTGGATCCGCTGCAGGCGACGTTGGCGGACATGATCCGCCGCTTTGGTGCAGGCAACATCGATATCGCCGCACACAGTCTTGGCACACGCGGCGTCTTACTTGCGCTCATGAGAATGGCTAATACTGAAAACGCCAATAAGCCGTTAGTCAATCAGGTTGTTCTGATCGCCCCCGATATCGATGCCGGAATCTTTGCGCAGTATCTCTCCCAGATTCTGCCGCTGGCGCGAAACATCACCATCTATGTATCGGACAATGATCAACCGCTGGCGCTCTCCGGGCAAGTTCACGGTTATCCGCGCCTGGGAGAATCCGGCAAGCATCTAAGCGACCTGGAAGGAGTAGAGATCATCGATATCTCCGATGTCCCTGTGCGTTACCCATCCGGTCATGTTTATCATCTTTATCACAACATGGTGATCGATGACCTTTCCCGGCTTTTGAATGAAGGCAAACAGGCATCACAGCGCAGCAACCTCAAGCAGAGCGGAGAAAACTATTGGCGGCTACAGCCACCGGCGAGCGACTAACAGGATCCTTTCCACAGGATGATTCTGAGCGAAATACATCACTCTGGCGAGACCAAAGGTTTCCCGAGATGGATTACGGCTTGCATATCGGCCAGCTGGAGGCGAAAGGAGAGAGGCGTTCTCAATGTCCCCGCCAGCGAAATGTTGCGCCTGCGCTACAACCCCTTTTATTTACACATGCAGCAACAAATTGCCGACTTTCTTGACAACGCAACACCTCAATAACCCCGTGCAGCATCACACTCCACTGTTTCGATTTCAGCGATTCATGCGGAGTTGAATAATCGACCTTAATGTGAACGACGCTTTCTTCGCCTGTTCACTCACTACTCAAACACTTCGGAAAGCGGTATGCCTATAGAGCCTGATGGCGGTTTCACATTGAGATAAGCTGCCAGCGTAGGTGCGATATCATAGGGCGTGATCGGACGCTCCACCCTGGCGTGCTTCAGGCCTGCGCCGGCGAATATCACCGGCACGAAGGTGTCGTAGCGCCATGGCGAGCCATGCGTTGAGGCCACGATTAAACCGTCGAAGTCGTTGATAAAGACATTCGGCTCGAACACCAGGTAGATATCACCGGAACGTTTTGGGTGGAAGTTGCGCAGGATGGCGCGCATCATCAGTGTGTCCGGCAGATTGTCCGTGCGCAGCGCTGCACTGGAAACCGCATAGGCGACGCCCTTGAACTTCAACAGCTCTGCTGCAACCGCTTGTTCCACAGCCCCCTGGTCCAACCCTCTGGTGCGGATCACTTCCTGGTTGAGATAGAGGTAGGGAAAGAAAAACTTTTCGATCAGCTCTTCGCCGATGCCGAACTGTTTTTTCAGCGCCGTGATCGCCGGCGTCTTGTCCAGCGCCCCGGTATCGAAATAATGGGCCTTGTTGATACCCAGCTCATGAAGATGCCCGGGCACCTCCGGCTGGCCGTGATCGGCAGAGAGCACGATCAGGGTATTGGCCAGTCCGACCGTTTTATCGATATAGGCAAACAGATCAGCCAGTGTGCGATCGAGGCGTGCGATGTTGTCTTCTATCTCCAGGCTGGAGGCGCCGAATATGTGGCCGACGTAATCGGTGGATGAAAAGCTGATGGCAAGATAATCAGGCGCCTCGTCCTGTCCAAGCTGCTCCTTCTCCAGCAGGGTCTTGGCAAAATCCAGGGTTAATTCGTCACCGGCAGGGCTCAGTGTCAGTCGTGTGGTGAAGTATTTGTCATCTGCTTTACCATAGGCATGTGGAAAGGTCCGTCCAAAGCCCGGGAAATCGGTCTCATACTCGCGGTCGTCTGCGTCGCCGAATAGATACTTGGATGAATCGTGCATCAACTCCCAGGCCTTGTCCGCATAGGCCAGGGCGGGCTTGCGGGCATTCCACTCGTTCACCCAGTCAGGATAGCGCTGATAGTAATAATTGCTGGTGACGAATCCACCGCTGGCTTTAGAGAACCAGAAGGCCTTGCCGGCATGCCCGGCCAGTGATACCGCACCACGGTCCTTCACCGATACAGCGAAGATCTTCGACCGCCCGGCAAAATGGATGGCCATCTCATCGCTCAAGGTCGAGGTGAGGATGTTATCCGGAGAACGTCCATCCGACTTGGCCGTTTTTTGCGTAGGATCGATCTCGCTCTTCTTATCGACATCTGCGCCAGCCGTAAGCAGGTGGTAGCGCGCGTCCTCAATATTATAGGCAATGCGCCCCAACTCCCTGTCGAACCAGACATTTCCAACCATGCCGTGGGCAGCAGGCACCGTGCCTGTAGCCAGAGAGACGTGACCGACAATGGTTTCGGTGTTGGCGTGCTGGTAGTTGGCATTAGTGTAATGGATACCCTGATCCATCAGGTAACGAAAACCACCCTCGCCCAGCACATTGGAGAAGCGGCCCGGCAGATCGCCGCGCAGGGCGTCAACGGTAATCTGCACAACAAGTTTTGGTTGCTCACTTGCCCTTGCAGTTGTTGCAGGTAAGAGCAAGGTTGCCAGCACCAACGCAATAACAGCCAGAAAAAGTCCAGCGGGGTGTTTAAACGACGAGTCAGGAATCCAGGTGATCATTCGAGTGCTTATCAGCATCAGAGAGAGAAAAATGTTTTACAGGTCGGTTGATGATACAGCATTCCTGACATGTAGATAATTCAAGTTTTCACAGAGCATAGATGCAGGTAGGAGTGAATGATTAAGCCCATTAACGTCAGGTTGATTGCTCCAGCAACAAGCTCGATTCCTTCTGCCAAGATGAAGATGGTGGATATGGAAATTGCGTTATCAGTACTGCAAACGATGACTCAGACTTTTGATGAGTCTTACACTGAATGACTACTATATTGAGCCAGAGACCGCGTTTCACTGCCAATACATGAATCACTGTTATGAGACCGGACATTCATCGCAGCACTCAAATATCCCATTTCGCCCATTGACTGAATGGCGGCTGTCAGAGTTATGACGGATGCCGCATCAACCGGGACGCACCGGTTCTGTAGCATCTGAAGTTCCATTTTGAACGGCGTCTGAAACGGCCTCCAGCAGCTCGTGTTCATCCCTGGCGCTGTCGACCGCGCGCTTGACGGCGCTCTCCACGTCTGCCTCCTGCACGAAGCCAACATAGATAGAGTAGACGCCGATCAGCAGCACCAGCGCAAAGGGGAGTCCGGTGCTGACCGATGCGGTCTGCAGCGTCGTCAACCCTCCGCCGATCAGCAGCACGGCAGCGATGAGCCCCTCCATGATGGCCCAGAACACCCGTTGCGTCGTCGGAGAGTCGAGCTTTCCCCCGGATGTCAGATGATCCACCACCAGGGAGCCGGAGTCCGACGAGGTGACGAAAAAGATCGTCACCAGCAGGATGGCCACGAGTGAGAGCATCTCCGCCAGCGGGAACTGCTCGAGCATGACGAACATGGCGGTCGCAACATCCTTCTGCACCGCGCCGGCGATATCCGCGAGACCATGTAACTCCAGGGAGAGCGCCGAGCCGCCGAACACCGACATCCAGATGAATGAGAGCAGCGTCGGGATCATCACGACGCCAAGGATGAACTCCCTGACGGTGCGCCCCTTGGAGATGCGGGCGATGAACATGCCGACGAACGGCGACCAGGAGATCCACCAGGCCCAGTAGAAAACAGTCCAGCCACCCTGCCAGTTGGTCTCCCGGAAGGTCTCGGTCCACAGGCTGAGTTCGGGAAAAATAGTCAGGTAGTAGCCGAGATTCTGTGTAAAGCCGCCGAGGATGAAGATGGTCGGCCCGACCAGGAGCAGGAACAGCATGAAGATGCCGGCCATGATCATGTTGGCCTGGCTGAGGCGTTTGACGCCGCTGTCGAGTCCCGCCATCACCGAGAGGGTGGCAATGCCGGTGATGATGGCGATCAGCGTTACCTGCGTCGCCGTGCCGATTTCGACGCCGAAAAGAAAGTTCAAACCCGCATTGATCTGCTGAACACCAAGCCCCAGCGACGTGGCCAGACCCACCAGTGTCGCCAACACCGAGAGGACATCGATCAGGTTGCCCCAGAAGCCGTAGATCTTGTTCCCCAGCAGCGGGTAGAAGAGCGAACGGATCGTCAGCGGCAGGCCGCGGTTGTAGGCGAAGAACGCCAGTCCCAGGCCGACGATGGCATAGATGGCCCAGGGGTGAATGCCCCAGTGAAAGTAGGTAATGCCCATGGCGGCCTGTGCAGCCTCGGGCGTCTTCGCCGCCATCTCACCGAACATCGGCGACGGTGCGCCGTAATGCTTCATCGGCTCGGCCACGCTCCAGAACATCAGTCCGATACCCATGCCGGCGCTCAGCAGCATGGCGAACCATGAGAGTGTGGAGAACTCCGGCTTGGCGTCGCTGCCGCCGATGCGTATGCGTCCGAAGCGGCCGAAGGCGAAATACAATCCGGCCAGGATGAAGATGTTGGAGACCAGGATCAAAAACCAGCCCATGGCGCCGGTGATGCCCTCCATGGCCATTTTGAAAAATGCGCTGGCGTCCTGCTTGAACATCAGTGTCAGCAGGATGAAGGTGACCAGGATGAGCGTGGAGAAAAAGGTAACCTGCGGATGCAGGTCGAAGCCAAACCGGGTCCAGTTGTTATCACCCGGCTCCCGGCCCTCGGCATCGTCTTCGAAGGAGGCCGTCGGTGCGATCTGCAGCCCGACGAAGCGCTCCCGGTCCCGGATGGCCTGCTCGCGGGCCTGCTGCTCGACCTGTTTGAGTTTATCGGCCAGCGCGCGCTTTTCACGCGCTGCCTGTTCGTGTGTGAGATGGCTCATAGGATTCCCTGTTTAGCTGATCAGAAGTAGTAGCCGAAGTTGATGTTAAAGCGGTAGTTCCACTTGTCGTTGCCGTTGGCGCCGAAGTCACCGACTCCGTGGAAGACATTGGAGTAGTCGTCGCCATCGTCGCCAATGAAGAAGTTGCCGTTGGAGTAGACGAGGTCGCTGTAGATGTACCAGCCGCCGTGTGACCAGGCGGCGCCGAGGGTGACCATCTGGCTGTTGTTGAAGATATTATCGTCCTGGATGATGCTGCTGTATTCGACATACGGCAGCACATAATCGAGCCAGGGGATCTGGCTGGTCTCGTATTTGTAGCTGAGAGAGACGGCCGGAATCCAGGCCCTGGTCGCCACCGGCCAGGCGAAATCGTAGGCGCCCATCGGGATTAGCGCATCGGTTCCCCAGGGGTTGTCTGCATCGATGTCGATCTCGTAGCGGGTGATCTGGCTGGCGAGCTTGAAATTGCCGATCTGGTTGACCATGTGCGCGGAGGCCGCCCAGTGACTGCCGTCATCGACATCTTCGCCCTTGAGTTGGCCATATTGCAGTGAGAGACCGAGATCGGTGGGCGCGGTGATGTCATCGAATGCGTAGATTGCGCGGAGATTAAACTGATTGCGTTCTTCATAACCATTGATCGGACCATCGTAGACAACGTTGCCGTCCGCGTCGATGGACTCTCTCCATTTGACTGCATCATAGCTGTAGCGGGCGCTATCCTCGCTGCGGCCGTTCCAGCTGCCTTCGCTGGCGGTGTAGTAGGCCGCGTCGAGAGACCAGTTGCCGCGTTTGGTAACGTACTTGACGCCCAGATCCATGTCGTCGGAGAGTCCCACATAGTAGTGCTGATCATAGAAGAAGCTCTGCGAGATGCCGAAGGCCCCCGGGCCGAAAGGCACCCGGTTGACACCGACCTCGACATGGCTGTCGTCATCGAAGCGGTAGCCGAGCCAGCCGGTGTGCAGGAAGTTGTAGTTTTTGCCGGAGCCGGCCGGGTACCAGCGGTATTCCAGCTTGCCGATGATGTTCTCGTAATCGAGATCCAGGTTGATGCGGAAGGTATCGAGTTCGACGTTGCCGCCGTGGCCGCCACGATTCGGTCCCTCGTCGCCATTGACATAGCTGCCGTAGACATAGTTGACGCGCATGGCGCCGCCGATGGCGAGCGGTCCTACTTTGAATTGATCCGATTCAGCTTCGGATTCGGGTTTGATTGGTTCAGGGCTGACGGCCAGCTTGTTCTCCGTCGTGGCAGGCTGCTGCCGTACTGCGTTTTCTTGTTGTCTAGCGGCAGCCAGCTCCTGCTTGGCGCGTTCGAGCTCGCGGTTGAGCTCGGCGACGCGGCGCTCGAGTGCATCGACATCAGCCTGGACAACGTCTGTATATCCGGCCGTGAACGCCAGCGTGATTGCCAGGATGAAAAACGGAACAGAATTCGATCGCCGGGATCGTTGATACATGGGACATCTCTCCATTTCGTACTGCATTCTACAAAGTGCTTATGATGAGCACGACAGGCTAAAAATCGGGGGAAGCAGCGAACCCTCATCTTTCCGGA
>JAYELV010000318.1:0-1815 GCA_034717755.1 Pseudomonadota bacterium
CGCCGCTCATTTGCGATACTCGGTGGCGGTCTGCTCGCGTTCATCAAGGGATTTCGCAAGGAACCCGGCGATGAAATCCGGATTGCGCAGCTGCAGGCGCGCCTGCTGATAGGCGGCATCGTCTGTGCACAGTGTGTCGCCATGCATCAGCAGGGTTCTCTGGCCATAGAGATCGATCACATGCTCTTCGCCAATCAACTCTGCGCCGCACTGATGGCAAAAGGTCTCTCCAAGCAGAAAATCCCTGTTGCCATGCTGTAGATAGAGGGCTGTTCCCTGTCGGCTCAGCGCCGCCAGGGCATCCCGGATAACAGGGTAGGGCGGTTGATCATTGTCGTCACCGATCCAGGCGTCAAACAGGTCACCCAGTATGTAGAGCGCCTCGGCATCTGGCGCACGATCAAGGATGAAATCGATGAAAGAGTCTACCACCTGCGGCTGTTCGGGTGACAGATGCAGGTCGGAGATAAACAGCGTTTCAGCTTCAGGCATCAATAATCTCAGCCTTTTCGACGATGACTGGCTCTACGGGGACGTCCCCGTGTCCGCCGCTGTTGCCGGTTGTCACCTGCTCGATGCTGTCGACCACATCCATCCCTTCGGTCACTTCAGCAAAGACGCAGTAACCCCAGCCATCCTGCCCGGGGTAGTCGAGAAAGTTGTTGTCTTTGACATTGATGAAAAACTGGGAGCTGGCCGAATGCGGCTCCATGGTGCGCGCCATGGCAAGGGTTCCGCGCTTGTTGCTGAGGCCGTTTTTGGCTTCATTCTCAATATTGTCACGGGTCGCCTTCTGCATCATGTCAGGCATGAAACCGCCTCCCTGGATCATGAATCCCTTGATGACGCGATGAAAGATGGTGCCGTCATAGTGGCCGTCGGTGACGTACTGCTTGAAATTTTCGCAGCTGAGAGGGGCTTTCTCTTCATTCAGTTCGATGAGGATTTCACCGTGGTTGGTAGTAAATTTGATCATCTATCTCTTCTCTGTTAAGGGTATGGTTTGTGGATTTTCTATTCTGTCATTGCGAGGAGGCTTCGCCGACGTGGCAATCTGCTCATTGTTATGAAGGAACCTGGCCTTTCAGGGAAGATTGCCGCAGTCGCTACCGCTCCTTCGCAATGACACTTTTTCACATGAGCTATTTGACGACAGTCACTTTCTTGATTTCAATGCTCTCTTTGGGAACATCACGGCGGATGAATTTGTTTGAACCCGTGGGCATTTTTGCGATCTCGTCAACCACATCCATCCCTGATGTGACTTTACCGAAGACACAATATCCCCAGCCGTCACGACTCGGGTAGTCCAGCGCAGTGTTGTTTTTATGGTTGATGAAAAATTGTGCTGTGGCTGAATGGGGTTCAGCTGTGCGCGCCATGGCAATGGTGCCGCGCGAATTTTTCAAACCGTTGTCGGCCTCGTTTTCGACAGGTGAGCGCGTCTTCTTTCTCTTGAAATCCCCATCGAAACCGCCACCCTGAATCATGAAGCCATTGATGACACGATGAAAAACAGTCCCTTCGTAGAAACCTTCATCGATATAAGCAAGAAAATTTTCGACGGTTTTCGGGGCTTTGTCCGGATAGAGTTCCAGTTTGATATCCCCCTTGCTGGTGAATAGGATGATATGCACAGGCTCGGCTGCGGCATCTGATGTTTCTGTCGTTGCTGAATCGCTCGTCGATTGTGACTCTGCAGTGGCAAATGTGGTGAATGAGATGAGTAAAAATGAGATTAAAAGTTGTTTCATGAATCTTCTCCTGAAAAATTATCGCGAAAATAATACACTATATGGCTGACATGTGACATCT
>JAYELV010000318.1:1915-8533 GCA_034717755.1 Pseudomonadota bacterium
TTGTGACTCTGCAGTGGCAAATGTGGTGAATGAGATGAGTAAAAATGAGATTAAAAGTTGTTTCATGAATCTTCTCCTGAAAAATTATCGCGAAAATAATACACTATATGGCTGACATGTGACATCTCAATAAATCCGGGCAGGAAGCAGGGTTGGGATTTGCTTCTCAGGGCTGTATAAAACAGGGATGTTTTATCAGAGCATACATGGATGTATTCACGCGTCCCTGAAAAGCGGGTCCCGGCCCTGCGCAGACTCCAACAAGGCGCGGATATGCTGAGACGTTACCTTTTTCACTAGCTATCTACTTGTATTCTAGTCAACCTATCGGGTTTTTGATGCTTCATATCTACAACGACCTTACGAATAAAAAAGAAGAGTTCAAATCCATTGATCCCGGCAAGGTTCGCATGTATGTGTGCGGCATGACGGTCTATGACCTCTGTCATCTTGGCCATGCCAGGGTGATGGTGGTTTTTGATGTGGTCTATCGCTATCTGCAGCAGCAAGGCTACCAGGTTGACTATGTGCGCAATATTACGGACATCGATGACAAGATTATCAAGCGCGCCAATGAAAACGGCGAGCCGTTCATGGAATTGACGCAGCGTTTTATCGACGCCATGCATGAGGATTCGGATGCACTGGGAATCCTGCCGCCGACATCCGAGCCGCGCGCGACGGATTTCATGGATAAGATCATCGCCATGATCGAAGCCCTGGTGAAAAATGACCACGCCTATGCGGCGGATAATGGTGATGTCTACTACGCGGTCGCCAGTTTCGATGGCTATGGCAAGCTCTCCGGTAAATCCATCGAAGATCTGCGCGCCGGTGCGCGGGTCGAACCGGATGACGCCAAGCGTGATCCCATGGATTTTGCCTTGTGGAAAAGCGCCAAGCCTGATGAGCCTGCATGGGAGTCGCCCTGGGGCAAAGGGCGGCCCGGGTGGCATATCGAGTGCTCCGCCATGTCGACGGACGTGTTGGGTAGCCATTTTGATATTCACGGCGGCGGCGCAGATCTCACCTTTCCGCACCATGAGAACGAGATTGCCCAGTCGGAAGGCGCCACCGGTGAGCAGTTCGTCAACTACTGGATGCACAACGGCTTCGTGCGCATCAATGACGAGAAGATGTCCAAGTCGCTGAACAACTTCTTCACGGTGCGTGAAATTTTGCGGAAATACCGCGCCGAAGAGGTGCGCTATTTTATTCTCACCAGCCAGTACCGCAGCCCGCTCAATTATGATGAGGAGCATCTGCTCAACGCACGCAGTGCTCTGACGCGCTTCTACACGGCGTTGCGAGATCTTCCCGGGGCGCAGCCCGCCGGAGGCGAAACCGCTGTTGAGGCATTCATGGCTGCCATGGATGATGACTTCAACACACCGGTTGCGCTGGCGGCAATGTTTGATCTCGCCCGGGAGATCAATCGAATCAGAAAGAGTGACTTGCAGCAGGCGGCGGCCCTGGGGGCACAGCTGAGACAGCTTGGAGATACCCTGGGGATACTGCAGCAGCATCCGGATGACTACCTCAAAGGTGATGATGAGTCTGGCCTTAGCGACGCTGAAATCGACTCGCTGATACAACAGCGCAGTGATGCCAAGGCGGAGAAGAACTGGGGTGAAGCAGACCGCATCCGTGATGAGCTGCAGTCTCAGGGAGTGGTTCTGGAAGACAATGCCCGGGGAACAACCTGGAGGAGAGGCTCGTGAAAACAACAGCAGTCGATATTGACGGCGTCATTGTTGGCGGAGGCGCTCCCATCGTGGTGCAGTCGATGACCAATACGGCGACCGAGGATATTGCGGCAACCATCAAGCAGGTTGCTGAACTGGCGCAGGCCGGATCCGAACTGGTGCGCATCACGGTCAACACCGGGGAGGCTGCACGGGCAGTTCCCTTGATACGTGACGGACTCGAAAAAATCAACTGCCGGGTCCCGCTGATCGGTGATTTCCACTTCAATGGCCATCGCCTGTTGAGCGACTATCCTGAATGCGCCCGGGCGCTGGCCAAATACCGCATCAACCCCGGCAATGTCGGCAGCGGCGAGAAAAAGGATGCGCAGTTTGCCACCATGATCGAGTTGGCCTGCAAATACGCCAAGGCGGTGCGCATCGGTGTCAACTGGGGAAGCCTCGACAAGCAGCTGGTGGCGCGCATGATGGATGAAAACGCACAGTCAGCTGCACCCAAAGAGAGCGAGGAGATGATGCACGAGATCATGGTCTCCTCTGCGCTGGATAGCGCCAGGCGTGCCGAGGAGATCGGACTTGCCGCTGACAAAATTGTTATCTCCTGCAAGATGAGCGGCGTACAGGATCTTGTCAGCGTCTACCAGCAATTGGCGCAGCGTTGTGATTATGCACTGCATCTTGGCTTGACTGAAGCGGGAATGGGTTCACGCGGCATCGTGGCATCCACGGCGGCGCTTGCGATTCTGCTGCAGCAGGGCATAGGTGACACCATTCGTGTCTCTCTTACGCCGGAGCCGGGAGAGCCGCGCACCAAAGAGGTTGAGGTTGCACAGCAGATTCTGCAGTCACTCGGCCTGCGTTCTTTCTCGCCGATGGTCATCGCCTGTCCGGGGTGTGGACGCACCACCAGCACCTACTTTCAGGAGCTGGCGAAAGAGATCGAGGAGCATCTGCGCGAGAGCATGCCGGTGTGGAAACAGCAGCATCCCGGCGTAGAAAACATGAGTGTTGCAGTGATGGGATGTATCGTCAACGGCCCGGGGGAGTCCAAGCAGGCCAACATCGGCATCAGCCTTCCCGGAACGGGTGAGTCACCTGCAGCCCCTGTTTTTGTCGATGGCCGTAAGTTCACCACCCTGAAGGGTGACAATATCGCTCAGGAATTCATGGGGCTGTTGAACGACTATGTCGAGAGTCATTATAGTGCCTGATGCGGGAGCGGAATCAGATGGATTTGAACTTGATGCGCGACTTGCCGGTGACTGCCTGATTCTCGGGAAGCTCGACTGCAGCCTGTTGCTGCTGATGAACAACGCGCTGGTTCCCTGGTTTATCCTGGTTCCGGTGACGCAGGCAACGGAGATCTACCAGATGCAGAAGGAGCAGCAGATGCAACTACGTGAAGAGATCAATCTGCTCTCCAGTTTCATCTACAGCGAATTTTCCATTGAGAAACTGAATGTTGCGGCGATCGGCAACATCGTCAAGCAGTTGCATGTGCACGTCATCGGCAGGAGTTCCACCGATTTCTGCTGGCCTGGCGTGGTGTGGGGTACAGATCAATCAGAGCCCTACAGTGACGCTGAAATCGCATGTATCAGGAGGTCCCTGCAATCCAGGCTCAAAGGGCGCATCAAATTGCAGCCTTGAGAACCTCTTGCAAAACTCTCAAATACGTCATGCCGGCGAAGGCCGGTATCCAGTAAATCAACCACTTACAGATCAAGACCGTAATTTCTCAATAATCCCGTGCAATTCGCGGTCAGAAGACCGCTCCCACAGTTCAATGTGGCATCAAATGTGGGAGTGGTCTTCTGACCACGATAAAATGCGATAGCATTTTACTTACATGCACGGGGTTATTGAGATGTTACTCAAGACCTATGGATTCCGGCTAAAAGACTGCCGGAATGACGGGGTTTTGCAAGAGGCTCATTGGTACTTTAAGTTCTGCCTCATTCCTTACTGCTGTCGTCCTTTTCAGCTTTCCTGACCTCACGGGTAATCAAGCGGGTAACCCAGTTGGAGAGGGAGCGCCCATCCTGTTCAGCAAGTTTTTTAGCCTTCTTTTTGAGTTCCGGGCTTATTCGGATATTCAGCAGCTTGGTCTTGGGCATAGTGGAAATTTCATTCAGTTGATTGCTGCTTCAAGTGTGCACTTTACCTGACTTGGAGCACATAATTACTAAAGTATTTTAATATTTACTCTTAAGAGATTGACTTGCAGAGCATTGTCAAACAGAAAAAAGATTATAGCATATGTAAATACCTTGTATTAATTTCAAACATAGTGTATTCTTTGTATACACATTATAAATACATAGGGGAAAGCGATGAATGTGAATACTGCAAAGGGAACTCTCTATGAGCCCCCGAAAATCAATTTTTTGAGCCTGTTGCTTGAAGGTGCGGTTATTCTGGCTATCGGCATATTGCTGGTATCTGTGGCTGGCTGATCTTTTATACTCAAACTGTCAAGGCCGCTTCCCCGAACAGGGGTAAGCGGCCTTTCTGTTGGGGAGCCTCTGAAAAAAACTCTATGGGATGAGACTCGGGGGTAGGGCAAACAAAATGCGCCCCTTGCCGCGCCTTGAATACGAACAACATTGCTTCACAACTCCTTACGCAACCCGGGGTTCATAAATAATTCATCTGTTTGTAACTCCACATTCATAATTCCTGCCGATAATTTGACTGTCTCTCAATACGGATGATCAGTCATGACAAGCCACAGAGTCGCATCACTATTCAGATATCTCGACGAGCTCGAGTTGTCGCTTTGTCTGTTCTTTAACCGCGCCAGCCACAGGCGCAATATCGAGCACTTCTTCGCCGTCATCAGCCGTCTCGGTAATGGTGTTTTCTGGTACTCTCTGATGCTGGTGATTGCCGTGCTGGACTATCCTGACGGCCTGAAGGCGGCGTTTCACATGGGAGCCGTGTCATTCGCGGGATTGTTGATCTATCGCCAGATGAAGGGGCGTATGAGCAGGCAGCGCCCCTCTATCACCTGGTCGCAGATTCGACGCGGCGCGGCGCCTCTTGATGTCTACAGCTTTCCCTCCGGCCATACGCTACATGCTGTCTCATTCACTCTCATCTCTCTCTTCTACTATCCGGCTCTATGGTGGCTGCTGGTTCCCTTTACGGTACTGGTGGCGCTGTCTCGCGTCATTCTCGGGCTGCACTATCCCACGGACGTCGCAGCAGGCGCGCTGATCGGCGGCGGCCTGGCTCTGCTCAGTCTCAAGTTCGTGAGTTAAATCTACTCGAAACAACAACCACTACCGGGTTCACAATATGAAGATACTCTATGGTGTCCAGGCGACTGGCAATGGTCACATCACCCGCGCGCGCACTATGGCCCGGGAACTGGTGAAGAGCGATATTGAAGTTGATTACCTCTTCTCCGGTCGACCCCGTGAAGAACTCTTCAACATGGAGCCTTTTGGTGACTATCGCTGTCTGCGCGGCCTTACCTTTATCACAAGGGGTGGCAGGATTCAAAATATCAAGACGCTGACGCACAACAGCTTTAGCAGATTGTACAAAGATATCCGCTCACTGGATCTTTCGCCCTATGACCTGGTGTTGACCGATTATGAACCCGTCACCGCATGGGCGGCCCGCCAGCAGGGGAAGAGAAGCATCGGTATGGGGCATCAATATGCCTTTGATCACGATATTCCCATTGCCGGTGACAACGTTTTCACAAGGTTCATCATGAGGTCATTTGCACCGGCTGCAATCTCTCTGGGCGTTCACTGGCATCATTTCAACAACCCCATCCTGCCGCCGCTGATCGAGCCCGGCCAGCATGAAACAGAGTGCCATGCCAATAAAATCCTGGTCTACATGCCATTCGACGAGACTGATGAACTTGTTGACTGGTTGAGTCCCGTCAGTGGATATGATTTCTATATCTACTGTTCTGTATCATCGCCGAAAGACGAAGGCAATATTCATCTGCGTCCCTTCTCACGAAACGGATTTCTCACAGATCAGGCCAGCTGCAGCGGCATTATCAGCAATGCCGGATTTGAACTGCTCAGCGAGGCTATCCAGGGCGGTAAGAAACTCCTGGTGCAGCCCCTCAAAGGACAAATGGAGCAGATCTCCAATGCCCTGGCGCTGGAACAGTTGGGGTTCGGCGAGGTGATGCATTCTCATGACACCCCAACGCTCAGGCGCTGGCTGGCCAAACCCTGTCCTGATCCACGCCCCTATCCGAATGTAGCCGGGGCGATTGTGAAATGGTTTGAAGAGGGGATGAAGCACGACCATGCCGGTTTTGCAAAAAGGCTGTGGGCCCAGTATATGCAGCAGGTGGTGGGATATTCAGATGATTCTTCCGAACTAGTACAGTGATGCATAAATAACTATAAGCAGAGGCGCTGTCAAAACGCCGTCATTCCGGCAGTCTTTTAGCCGGAATCCATGTAACTTCTCAATAACTTCGTGCAAATGCTGTCATTGCGAGGAGCTGAAAGCGACGCGGCAATCTGGTTTATAGATTGCCGCAGTCGCTTAGGCTCCCTCGCAATGACATCTGTTTATACAGAATGTATTCAATGCACGGACTTATTGAGCAGTTACGAATCCATGTGTATCTGAGCATGCCCACGATAAATGATGTGCTCTTTTTTAGCCCTCCTTTTACGTTCAGCGCAATTTTTGACATGACACGTCAGCCGATGAATCGGCTTGATTAAAATCAAGCCAAAGTTCATCCATTTGTCACACAGCTGTCACTAACACCCCTTATATTAGTTAATATTAATATTATAATTCTCCAGCACTCCCTCTGTTCCTGTCAGCTTCAATCAGACCGGGGACAGAGGGGTAGATGAATTCATTATCAGGGGACAGCATGAAAGCTATATGGCGGAAAGCGACTTTTTTCCTCGCGCTC
>JAYELV010000319.1:0-2023 GCA_034717755.1 Pseudomonadota bacterium
ATCGTGAAGTGGACAAGCCAACCAACGTACTCTCCTTCCCTTTCGACGCCCCCGCGGAGATTGCTGACAATTTCCTCGGTGACATCATCATCTGCGCTCCTGTTGTCGAACAGCAGGTCCGGCAGCAACATAAACCCCGAAAGGCTCACTGGGCGCACATGGTGGTGCATGGAATGCTGCATCTGCAGGGCTACGACCACCAGAATGATCAACAAGCTGAAGAGATGGAGAGACTGGAAGGTGAAATTCTTGCTACACTTGGGTTTCCTGACCCTTATTAGGAAAACTCTGATCAAGACGCGGAGCGACTTGATCAGAGTTTTCCCACAAGTTTTTCTATGGGGGAAGGGGCAACATCAACATGTTTTGATCGGCATTTGCTTACCCTTCCCCCAAACCCCCATCCCACGGACGTATTCAGAGGTTCCTTAGAATTAAATGAGCAACAACGACAAACCTCCGGGTCGGAGCCTGACATCATGGTTCAAACGACTCGGTAAATCATTTTGCAGTGAACCCGAAACTCGTGAAGAGTTGCTGGAGCAATTAAAAAGCGCCCGCAGCCGCGCGCTCATCGACATGGATGCACTCGACATGATCGAGGGGGTGCTCTCGGTTTCCGCCTTGCGAGTCCGCGACATCATGATTCCCCGTGCTGAGATGACAGTTCTAAACAGGGATGACGGCCTGGAGAAGCTTCTGCCGCTGGTCATCGATACCGCTCACTCCCGTTTTCCGGTCATCAACGATGATAAAGCGGAGATCATCGGCATTCTGCTGGCCAAGGATCTGCTGCAATATTGCGGTACAACAAGAAAAAAATTCAATATTCGCGATGTCCTGCGCAACGCGGTCTTTGTCCCGGAGAGCAAGCGCCTCAATGTGCTGCTCAAGGAGTTCCGCACCCGCCGCAATCACATGGCGATCGTGATCGATGAATATGGCGCCGCCGCAGGACTGGTGACGATCGAGGATGTGCTGGAGCAGATTGTTGGTGAAATCGAGGATGAATACGACTTCGAGGAGGACGTACAAATCCTGCAGCGTACCGATAACGAATACACGGTCAAGGCGCAGGTTGAAATCGAGGACTTCAACCTGCACTTCAACAGCAATCTTGATGAAAAGGAGTTCGACACCATCGGCGGCCTGGTGACCAACGCCATCGGCCACCTCCCAAAACGGGGAGAGCGCGTCATCATCGACAGTTTCGAGTTTCGCGTGATACGCGCCGATAGCCGCAAGATCCGCCTGCTCACTCTCCATCTGCTGTAACCCTGATGCTAAGAGCGCTGATAGCCTTCTGCAGCGGGGTTGCCGCCACCTTTGCCTTTGCACCCTATGGCCAGTGGTGGCTTGCTCCCGTCACACTTGCAATACTGTTTACGCTGTGGCTCGACTGCACTCCAAAACAGGCCTTCCTGCGCGGCTGGGCATTCGCTGTCGGCCTGCTTGGCGTTGGCACCATCTGGATCCATCACAGCATGAGTGTATTCGGCGGCATGTCGCTGCCGCTGGCGCTGTTTCTGGCCATACTGCTGGCTTCATTGATGGCGCTCTACTATGGGCTGGCAGGCTACATTGCCGTGCGCCTCTCTGCACAGGCATCACTGCAGGCAAAACTGACTGCTTCTGCGCTCGCCTTCGTCCTCATGGAATGGCTGCGCAGCTGGTTGCTGAGCGGTTTTTCATGGCTCACAATTGGTTTCTCGCAGATCGACTCCCCACTCTCCGCATTTGCTCCCATCGGAGGCGTGTTGCTGGTGTCGCTTCTCAGCGCTCTGACTGCTGCGCTGCTGGTTCTGATCATCAAAGGAGAACGCCGACAGCAAATCACTGCAGCCATCGTTATGGCATCGATATGGACAACTGGAGGCCTGCTTGACAGCAAGGAGTGGACACAGCCCTCCGCCCCCCCCCTCAAAGTGACTCTGCTGCAGGCCAATATCCCGCAAGATCAGAAATGGCTTCCGGATATGCTCGAACCAACACTGCAATACTACACCTCAGAGACCATGAAGCA
>JAYELV010000320.1:0-8491 GCA_034717755.1 Pseudomonadota bacterium
CCGTCGAGAAGTGGTATGGATCCAAGGCGGAAACAGAAATTGCGCCGGCGGTTGTCATCGCTGCAGCTCGCGCAGGAGATCCGCAGGCTGCGGGAGCACTTGCCAATTTGGCAGGAGACTCTCAGACGCCGCCAATTGTGGCAGCGACGGCACTGGAGCATTTGCGTCCCTATTTTCCGGCGCACGCAGCGCTGGAGCCAACATTGGCGGCCCTGAAAAATCCTGATCCGCTGGTTCGCACAACGGCTGTCAGCAGTCTCGAGCGGATCCCGCTCAAGTATCGCCTCGCGGTTGCCACGCCGTTTCTCGATGATCCTGTGCGCGCAGTGCGCATCGAGGCGGCAAGAGTGCTGGCAGGCATGCCGGCACTTGCCTTTGGTGAACATCAAACCTCGTTTGAAAAGGCGCTGCAGGAGTACATCGATCTGCAGATGTCGCTTACCGATACCCCGGAGGCACGTCTCAATCTTGGTGTGATGTACACAGACCAGAAGCAGCTGCAGAAGGCGGAGCAGGAGTACAAGCAGGCGATTCGCCTCGCGCCGGAATTTATTCCAGCCAAAATCAACCTCGCCAATCTCTATAATCGTATGGGACGTAATCACGATGCCGAGGAGCAGTTTCGCTCAGCCCTGGAGCTGGCGCCTGAGATGGGCGAGCTCTACTACTCATTCGGTCTGCTGCTTGGTGAGCAGAAACGTTATATGGAGTCGGCATCCCTGCTGGAGAAGGCCGCTGAACTGCTGCCGGGGCGTGTCAGAGTCCGCTATAACCATGCGCTGGTGCTGATGCAGCTGAAACGTTATGCAGATGCCGAAGCCGCCTTGAACAAGGTGCTGGCGATGTCGCCGGATGATGCCGACATGATCTATGCCATGGTGACGCTGCATACACAGCAGCAGCAATGGCAAAAGGCGCTGCCATACGCCGCCAGACTTGTCGAAGTGACCAAAGGCGAGCAGGGGCCAGCAAAAATTCTTGCTGATATCGAAGAGAAACTGAAAACTGTCGACAAGCAGCCTGCCAAATAGCCTTATGGAATTCGTTACAGCAGATGCGGCGCCATACTATCGTCTCGATCCGGAGACGATAATCCGCACCATCGAGTCAACAGGTCTATTGTGTGACGGGCGCTTTCTGGCCCTGAACAGCTATGAGAACAGGGTTTACCAGGTTGGTATCGAGGATGATGAGCCGCTGATCTGCAAATTTTACCGTCCGGGACGCTGGACAGATGAGCAAATCCTGGAAGAGCATGCGTTTGCGCTCGAGATTGCGGCGGCGGAGATTCCACTGATTCCACCGATGAGAATCCACGGGAAGACGCTGCATGAGCACGATGGATTTCGCTTTGCGCTGTTCGAGCGCCGAGGCGGCCATGCTCCTGAACTGGATCAGAAAGCCACGCGTCTGTGGCTGGGCCGATTGCTGGGGAGGATGCATGCGATCGGCGCTGCGAAGCCGTTTCGTACACGCCCTCAACTGACAATTGAAAATTTCGGGCGTGAGGCAGTTCAAACTCTGGTTGACGGCCAGTGGCTGCCGCCCCATCTGGAAATAGCGTTTTCCAGCCTGGCTGAAGATTTGTTGGTCTCGATTGAGGCTGCATTCGCGCGTGCCGGGGAACTCAATACGATCCGCCTGCACGGTGACTGTCACCCCGGTAATATTCTGTGGCGAGACGGTCCGTTCTTTGTGGATCTCGATGACTGCCGCAGCGGTCCTGCAATACAGGATTTATGGATGCTGCTGTCGGGTGAGTCTCATGAGATGGCGGTGCAGATGAACGATGTGCTGGAAGGCTATACGCAGTTTTATGATTTCAACCTGCAGGAGTTGCATCTGATCGAAGCCCTGCGAACCCTGCGTATGCTGCACCATGCCGCCTGGCTGGCGAAGCGCTGGCAGGATCCGGCCTTTCCGCTCGCCTTCCCGTGGTTCGGCGAGAACCGTTACTGGGAGGATCTGGTGCTGGGCTTGCGCGAGCAGCTTGGACGTATGCAGGAGCCGGCTATACAACTGCATGCAGGATGATAGCCGGCTTCGGAGCTGCCAAACAAAAAGGCGCGGGTTAGCGCGCCTTTTTGCTAACAGGAATTGCAGCAAGGGTTAATTGCCGGTTGCTTCCTTGACGTCATCTACAGCTTTACTTGCGGCTTCGCCAGTAGCGTTCGCAGCATCTTTGGTCTCTTTGACAACCTCTTTGCTTGCGTTCTGCACAGTCTCACCAGCGGCTTGAGCCGCCTCTTTGGTCTTCTCGACAGTTTTGTTTGCCGAATCTTTGGTATCACTATCGCAGGCGGTGAGGGATATTGCGCCCACGGCAATCAGTGCTATCAGGGTGGATTTTATCAACATGGTCAAATGACTCCATAATCTGTGGTTGAATTTTCATCATACTACAGTTTTTGAGAATACTGTAGTCATTAAAGAGTCATGCGGCAATTCTCAATGTACCAGGAAAGAGTCGATAACTTAAAAGAGTTTTACCACGAAGCACACGAAGATCACGAAGAATAAACTGGTTAGAAAAAAACGCCTTGTACCATCTCAATAACTCCTTATGCAGGCGGGTGACCTGTTCCGTCTCATGAGCGTGCAACAGCAGCAGCTGTATGACAATGCAGCCCGATCAGTTGGTGGAGCTGATACCGATGTGAAATAACGCCATATCAGCAACTGTCTGAAAGCCGATCGGCCAATGGCGAAGGCGTGGTCAAAGCCCTGGGTATTGCACCCTGCAACCTATCTCTACTGAGTAACCATGCGTTTTTTATTGGATGATAATTATCAAGTCAGATAAAATGCGTGGCAATAAGAAGCCTTATCCCCCTGCCATTGTCAAACCATGCTTTACTGCACGGTGATATTGATTGGTCGTATAAGTCATCTTGCGGTAGAACATATCGTTGCTATCCGTTAACAGATCAATACCATATTTCAAACCAGAGGAGACATTCATGAAAAAATTATTCATTCTGCTTGCATTTATCACTCTGCCCACCGTGCTTCAGGCGGCCAATATGGCAAATGGCGAGGCCATCAACAAGACCTGCGCTTTTTGTCACGGCAATGTCGGGCAGGGGACGCCGGGGCAGCTCTCGCCGCGCATCGCCGGTGTACGGGAAGAGTATACGAAAAAAGCCATAGAGGAGTATATTAGCGGCAAACGCGTCAACCCGTTGATGGTGCACACGTCCGGTCTCGACAAGATGAGCAAAGAGGATATCGATGATATCTCAGCCTATCTTGCAGCTATCGACCTGCGGGAAGACCCCCGCTTTGATGTCACCCAGGCTGGCGGAGATCCTGAGAAGGGAAAAGAGTTCTTCATGGATGAATGCAAAACCTGCCATGCAAAAGATGGCTACGGCAAGAAAAAGAAAAAAGCGCCGGCGCTGGCAGGGCAGCATTACGAATATATCTTCTCAACCATAAAGATGTTCCAGTCAAAGGTGCGTTTACACGATAATGACGAGGAAGATGATCTTTTCGAAGAGATAAGTGATAACGATCTTCTCAACCTGACCTCATTTCTTGTGTCTCTCGATGACAAGAAAATCAAAAAAGATGGCAAGATCAAGCTGCCCGAGATCAAAGCAGCTGCCAAAGAGGAGGTTGCACAGACGACGGTTCCGGGTATGCAAATTACCGATATCAGCCAGACAGTCGCTCAGATTCCACTTGCAAAGGGAGTCTCTATTGAAGATGCAATCGATGCCATGACCAACAAAGCCGTTGAGTTGAATCTGAAACTTGTCGGCCGCCAGGATGTTTCAAGGGAGTTGGAAGCACGTGGTGTTGATACTCCCTACCTTTCAATCTTGCAATTCTGTGATCCCATGGATGCCCGCACCATGATCATGAGCAATCCCATCTACGCCAGCTACATGCCATGCCGTATCGCTCTGGTCGAGGATAAGGAGAAGAAGCCGGTGCTGATGATGTTGAACCTCGATATGCTGATCAATAGCGAACTGGTTGATCAAAGCGTTGTCGAGACTGCGATCAAGGTCAACCAGGCGATGCTGGAGATCATGATGGCCGGTGCTAAAGGCGAGTTTTAGCATCTGCCTACCAGTCCCTTCAAGGTGGTCAGGACTGCAGGGTAACTATTCAATAAGTCTGTGCCAAAAGTCAGGTTATCACCTCTTTTCATCGTGGTCAGATGAGCGCTCCTACGCTCGAAGCCGGCAAACCTCGTAGGAGCGGTCTTCTGACCGCGAAGTTCACGGACTTTTTTAGAAGTTACCGCTGATTGACCCAACCTGCATTTCTGATATTCTGCACTGAATGAACGCTCTCAAGCGCTGGAGTAATACGGCGGACAGAACGTAATATTTCTACAGGATAGACGATGGATTTTGATTTAGCCTCTATTGCTCTGGGCGATGTTACCTGGATATCGCTGGCATTCATTCTCGGCTTTATTGTCAAGCAGGTTGGCCTGCCGCCGATGGTTGGTTTTCTGGCGGCGGGATTCGTACTGAATATGGCCGGCGTACATGGCGGCGAAGTGATACCCAAAATCGCCGACCTTGGCATTACCCTGCTGCTGTTCAGTGTTGGCCTGAAGCTGAACCTGAAAAATCTGATGCGACCACGCGTGTGGGCTGTCACCAGTATGCATATCGTCATCACGGTAATTGTTTTCGGCGTCGCCATCTATGCACTGGCGCTGCTGGGTGCTCCTCTGTTCTCTTCGCTTGATCTGCCGCTCTCATTGATGATCGCCTTCGCCCTGAGTTTCTCCAGCACGGTTTTTGTGGTCAAGGTGCTGGAAGAGCGGGGTGAGATGAAGTCCCTCCACGGCAGCATCGCCATCGGCATCCTCATCATGCAGGATCTTGCCGCGGTTATCTTTCTCGCTTTCTCCGCAGGCAAGGTTCCCTCTGCATGGGCGCTGCTGCTACTGTTGCTGATTCCGCTGCGTCCACTGCTGCAGAACCTTCTGCAGCGGGCAGGCCACGGCGAGTTGCTGATTCTGTACGGCCTGTTCCTGGCCCTTGGCGGAGCCGAGATTTTTGAGTTGGTGGGGGTCAAGGGAGACCTGGGCGCGCTTGCCGTGGGTGTGCTGATTTCATCTCACCCCAAGGCGTCGGAGATGGCAAAGACACTGCTTGGATTCAAGGAGTTATTCCTCGTCGGCTTTTTTCTGAGCATTGGTCTTTCGGGTGATCTTAGTCTGCAAAGCCTGGTCATCGGTGCATTGCTTGTTCCCTTTATTTTCCTCAAATCGGCGCTCTTTTTCGCGTTGTTGACACGTTTTAAATTGCGCGCACGAACCTCGCTGATGGCAACCCTGAATCTCACCAACTACAGTGAATTCGGACTGATCGTTGCTGCTGTCGGCGTCTCCAATGGCTGGGTTGGCAGTGAATGGCTGATTATTATTGCAATCGCACTGTCGCTCTCTTTTGTTGTTGCTGCGCCACTGAACACCCGTGCAGACACGCTCTATTTTAATTACCGCCAGTTCTGGAGGAGATTCCAGGGCCACGTTAGATCGCATGATGACCAGGAGATTGAGCAGCCTGGCGCATCTATCATCATCATGGGGATGGGACGGGTTGGGACAGGCGCCTATGACCGCATGCATGAACTCCGTGCCGGGGCGGTGTTTGGCATAGACTCCAATGCCGATACGGTAGCGAGTCATCTCTCTGCCGGGCGGAATGTGGTGCAGGGCGATCCGACCGATGCGGATTTCTGGGACAGGGTGAAACGGGAGCATCGTGTTGATTTGATCATGCTGACATTGCCGAAGATACAGTCAAATCTCGCCATTCTCAGACAGCTGAAAAGGTTCGGCTTTCCCGGAGATATCGCGGTACTGGCGCAGTTCCCGGATGAGGAGCCGATATTGAAACAGGCAGGCGCATCAGCGGTGTTCAATATCTACGCCGAGGCAGGATTGGGTTTTGCCGACCATGTGGTGGATTTAAGGTCCGGCTAATTGAATCATTGTAACTATTCAGCACCCAGTTAAATATGCAAATTCAGTCACTGTTTGCGGGCGTATCTGTAGGAAACGTAGGAGGCAAGGATGCCGACTCGAGCCTACAGGGAGGTATTTACGGCATTTTCCGGAAGATATGCCCGCAAACAGTGACGATCTTGCAAGTAGTGAATAGTTATGAATAACTTAGTGTTTATCTATGCGTTTGTGTTTATAATCGCGCGTTTTAATTTCATCGTTACAGGGTAGAACTTAAATGGCAGAGACAACTGAGATGCCGGCCGTCGTAGAGCAGGCCAAAGAGTTGCTGGATCCGGCGAAGAGCGCTGAATTGCTCGACAAAGGCATGGAGCTGCTGATGCAGTATGGGCTCAAAGCGCTGGCGGCCATTGCCATATTCATTATCGGCCGCATGGTGGCGAAGTGGATGCGGCGACTGATTACCAGGATGATGAAAAAAGCCGATGTCGATCAGATGATCATCGGCTTTACCAGCAACATTGCCTATATTGCGCTGCTGGCCTTCGTTGTTGTGGCGGCATTAGGACAGCTGGGTTTACAGACAACCTCTTTCATCGCCATACTGGGTGCTGCCGGCCTGGCGATCGGCCTGGCTCTGCAGGGCTCTCTGGCCAACTTTGCGGCCGGCTTCCTGATGATTATCTTCCGTCCCTTCAAGCAGGGTGACTTTATCGAAGCGAATGGTGTGTCGGGAACGGTGGATCTTATCGAAATCTTTACGACCACGCTGAAAACGCTGGATAACAAGACGATAATCATCCCCAACGGAAAACTCAGCGCAGATAATATTATCAACTACTCAACCGAGGATACCCGTCGCGTTGATCTGACCGTCGGGGTCTCCTATGACGCCGATCTCAAGGAGGTGCGCCGGGTGCTGGAGGATATCATCAGCAAAGAGGAGCGCGTACTAAAAGATCCCGAGCACCTGGTTGCAGTGGGTGAACTGGCGGACAACAGCGTCAATTTTGTGGTGCGCCTGTGGGTCAACAGCGGCGATTACTGGGGTGTTACCTTCGACATGAACGAGACGATCAAAACCCGTATGGATGAAGCCGGCATCGGCATCCCTTATCCACAACGTGATATACATCTCTATCAACATAGTGTAGATTGACCCTGGTTCCTATCAGGTAGATACACTAAACGTCCAACAATCACCACCACAGGAGAGTCATTGAATGACACATCAAGCAACACGACATGCGATCGTCATCGCAGCATTTCTCGGCAGCAGCGGAATGGCTGTCGCCGAAGAGCAGGCTGCGCCGGCCAAAGCCGAATTGAACGATGCCGAAGAGCGGATGATCGCCCTTGCAGCGCTGAATAATATGGGAAGCTATCTGCGCTCCCTTGAATCTTTCAAGGTCCAGGCAGTCACCAGCACAGACGAGGTGCTGACCAGCGGACAGAAGATCCAGTTCGACAAGAGCGTTGAGATCCAGGCGAAAAAACCGGCCGGTTTGAGAGCTGATGTCACCTCACCCTATGGGCAGCGCAGCTTCTATTACGATGGCAAAGCCTTCACGCTGCATACACCGGAGGAGAAGTTTTACGCCACGATTCCGGTATCCGGCAGCAATGGTGAATTCATTGAGAAGGTTCAAAACAAGACCGGCGCAAGTCTGCCGCTGGCCGATCTCTTCTACTGGGGAGCGGGTGACGCTGCCGGGGATGAGATTGAAAGCGCAATCATCGTCGGCTACGGCAAAGTCAACGGTGTGCAGTGCGAGCATTACGCTTTTCGCCAAAAGGAGGTCGACTGGCAAATCTGCATCCAGGAAGGTGAGACGCCGCTGCCGTTGAAGCTGGTCATTACCTCCAAACAGGAAGAGGAGCAGCCGCAGCATGTCTCAGTCCTGAAGTGGGATACTACTACAGCACCGGATGAAAAGGCTTTCACCTATGCCCCTCAGGAGGGAGACACCAAAATCTCTTTCATCCCGGTCGGGGAAAAATCCGCTGCAGCACCTAAAGGAGACAAGAAATGATCAGAATATTCAACAAATCCAATGCACTGGCGTTAGCGACTATTGCTTTCATGGTCGTTGCCTGGTCCCTGCCTGAACCGGCGGAGGCCCGCAGAGGTGGGGGCGGTAATAGAGGCGTCAAGGGTAAGACGCATAAAAATGTCAACCGCAACCGCAATCGCAATACAAACGTCAACCGCAACAAAAACGTCAACCGCAATAAAAACGTCAACCGCAATAAAAATGTGAACCGTAATACCAACGTCAACAAGAATGTCAATCGCACTAAAAATGTGAACCGCAATACCAACGTGAACGTGAACAGGAACAGAGACGTCAATGTCAATGTCAACCATCGCCACGGCGGTTATTATGGACGCAGCTATAACCCTGTTGGGACGGCAGTCGCCGTTGCTGCTACGGCTGTAGTGGTGGGATCTATCGTGAATTCGCTGCCATCCAACTGCACCACGGTGGTGACCAACAACGTCTCCTACAGGCAGTGTGGAAACAGCTGGTATGAGCCGCGCTACTCGGGTGG
>JAYELV010000321.1:0-2667 GCA_034717755.1 Pseudomonadota bacterium
ACGAAGAAATAACTGGTTACAAAATACCTTCGTGCTCTTCGTGTGCTTCGTGGTGAGTATCTTTCTACGTTTAGAATTGCTGCTTCCACACGCGATGGACTTCTGTGGAAAAAATGCAATATACTTCTAACCTGTAAACTTAGGAGTTGTCCATAAATAACTTCCCGATATCGCGTAGCAATGTTGTTCGTCTTCAAGGCGCAGCAAGGGGCGCATAGCAGCGTTATGTAACTCTTGCTGGAACGCAGAAGACGGACGACAGGGCAAGCAGGATCGGGAAGTTATTTTTGGACAACGACTTACAATACCAACCTTTCTGGAGCACTACAAAATGACTGATTTAGTAGATATCCTCGTCCACGTCGATGAGAACATCGATCATGATCACCGCGAAGCACTGACGGACAAGGTGCGTGGAGTTTCCGGAGTAGTAGCGGTAAGGCTCGATGACGCCAAGCCGCACCTGATGATCGTCGAGTATGATCCCGATGCCACCAAAGCGATCGAGATTCTCAATTGCGTCAAGGCTGACGGTGTTCATGCTGAACTTGTAGGGCTGTAACCCAAAGTTTGCAGCCATCAGTTGGCAGTTTGCAGTAAAATGAAAAAAGAAGGTTTGCAGATATCAACAAGGCAGGATCGATGGGATATATCTCGTTCCCTGTAACCTCCTTTGAGCAGAACTGCTCGCTTGCGTGGTGTGATGCCAGCATGGAGGCCGCTGTGATTGATCCCGGCGGCGATGAGCAGCTGATCATCGAGACCGTCTCCGAACATCATTTGAAACCTGTAAAGGTGATTTTGACGCATGGCCACCTGGATCATGTTGGCGGAACTGCCGGTATTGCCGAACACTATGGGATTCCGGTCATTGGTCCGCATGAGGATGATGCATTCCTGCTGGAGATGCTGGAACAGCAGGCGCAGATGTTTGCTTTCCCCAAACCGCGTGACTTCACTCCGGATCAATGGCTGCAGCAGGGAGATGAGATCCCGGTTGGTGAACGTACGCTGCGGGTGCTCCACTGTCCGGGACATACCCCCGGACACGTCGTGTTATATGATATGCAACACCAGCTGCTGTTTGCCGGTGATGTGCTGTTTCGCGGCGCCATAGGCCGCACCGACTTTCCACGCGGCAACCATCAGCAGCTCATCGACTCGATACACCAGCGCCTGTGGCCGCTGCCCGATGATGTCACCGTGATACCCGGTCATGGTCCGGAGACAACCATCGGTATCGAGCGCGCCACCAATCCATTTGTTCCCTAATGTTCCATGAGATATTGCTGGCTTGTCATGATCGCTCTGCTGAACATGCCCGTGATGGCATCCGAAGAGAGAGCGTCGCTGCGTCAATGGGTGCACTCCCGGCTGACAACTGAGATTGCTGCGCCACATCCCGATCTGAACCTGATCTCGTCATTCAGCATGCCGCTGGTAACTGATATTCTCACCACCAGTCACCCGGGTTCCCGTAAGATTGTTCTCCGCTTAAGTCATCTGCTTAAAGAGTGGGGAAGGCGTCAGTGGCAGTGCGGCGACCTGGTGGACCTGCATCTGGTCAACGGATTTCTCAGGCGGGTGAATGCTGGCGTCGATCTCTCTGCAAGTGATCAGCAACTGAGAGCCTGCAATGCGACAGAGGATCTCCTCGATGTTGCCAACTTGCTGGTTTTCTACTGTGGTTTCTCGCACAGGCATGAGCAGGAATTCATTCATGCGGGTCTACGGCGGCTGTTAAAGGCACAGCGGCAGGATGGCGCATTTGTTCGTGAAAATGGAAAGCCCGGCTACTACCTGACATCCCACGCGCTGCTGGCCCTGTACTTTTGTGACGCAGACCGGGATGTTGTCAACAGCAGCAGGGAGAGGATTCAGACGCTGTTGCCGGTGTTCTTGCGACAGGGGTTTGTTGATGGTGTTGCCGAAACCCTGATATTTCTCCGTTGGACTGGTGCGCCAGCGGATGGTGAGAGAGAGTACCTGGAGTGGCTCAGGTCTCTGGTTGCGTCTGACGGCGGTGTCTGTTATTACTATCACCCCTCATGCAAACCACACTGGCATACAGTGAGCCTGATGATGCAGCTGCTGCTGGAAGTCACTGGCGACGACATACGCAGCGGATGCGAGCAGCTGCCCCATTGAGAATGTTGTTAACAGATGTGCAAAATAACGCATGATTGAAATTCTGCCTCATCCCTAACCTTCAGTTGTTGCCGGAGAAGGCGCTTCACCGATTTTAGATTCAATGCAGATCTTCCAGCACCGTCATCCGGCCTACGGGTTTTTCCTGCACGGAGTTATTGAGGAGATACATCATGCTGATTCAAGAATTCTTTTTTATATACCCGTTTAAAAATTTATCCAGCTGATTCGCAAATGACTGCCGGTCACTCTGGCTCAGCGGCGGCGGGCCGCCTGTATCGACGCCGCTTGAGCGCAGCGTCTCCATGAAATCCCGCATCGTCAGACGGGCTCTGATGTTGTCAGTGGTATAGAGTTCACCGCGCGGATTCAGAGCATGGCCTCCCTTCTCAATGACCTCTGCCGCCAGCGGAATGTCACCGGTGATGACGAGATCGCCGGCATCGAGTCTTTTCACGATCTCATTGTCAGCGACATCGAAGCCCGCTGCGACCTGAATCGATTGAATCAGGCGTGAGC
>JAYELV010000321.1:2767-8431 GCA_034717755.1 Pseudomonadota bacterium
ATGACCTCTGCCGCCAGCGGAATGTCACCGGTGATGACGAGATCGCCGGCATCGAGTCTTTTCACGATCTCATTGTCAGCGACATCGAAGCCCGCTGCGACCTGAATCGATTGAATCAGGCGTGAGCGTGGTACTGGCACAGGCTGGTTAGCGACGAGTGTCAGCTGCACACCGGTGCGCTCCGCCGCCCTGAACAATATCTCCTTGATCACCACGGGACATGCATCTGCGTCTACCCATATTTTCATTTCATCTCTTACCTGGTGGATGTTGTCATTGCGAGGGAGCCCAGGCGACCGCGGCAATCCCGCCGTTGCACGTTTGAATCTTCACGGCGACTCGTCACGGTAGATTCGCGGTGGAATTGGACGTCCAAACAGCACTGCAGTGTGTATCAGCAGGCGCTCGACCGAGCTCAGCCCGGAGCGCTCGGTGACGACTTTGCGTGCAATCTCCGGCTCATCGGTAATGATGCCATCCACGCCCAGTGAAATCATGCGGGAGATGGAGACTGCATCATTCACTGTCCATACATAGACATGCTTGCCGGCAGCATGGGTGCGGCGAATAAAACCGGAGGTCGCCATGCTCATATTGACGGCTAGAAAATCCAGATCCAGATTGGCGAGGTTGCCGACAGCCTTGGTGGATAACAGACCGATCCCCCATTCCGGGCGCAGTGCCCGGATTTTTTCAATGCCTTTGTACTGCAGTGACATGATGACGATGTCGTCGACCATGCCGGCTTTTTCAACACTATCCACGACCCGTTGCTCCAGCTGCTGGTCATGTCCATAATATTTGAGTTCGATGATGACACGCACCTTGCCGCGCGCCATCTCCAGCACCTGCGCCAGTGTCGGCACCCGTTCAGCTGAGAATCCGGGGTCGAACCAGCTGCCAATATCAATCTCCTGAATTTGTTTCAGTGAGCCATCCCAAACTTTCAGATCATTGCCGGAGAGCTTCATGAAATCGCTGTCATGGATCACCACGATTTCGCCGTCACTGCTCTCCTGGACATCGATCTCGATCATGTCGGCGCCATCCTCGATGGCCTGGCGTATGGAAGCCAGAGTATTCTCAGGGGCTTTGCCGGCGGCGCCCCGGTGAGCAATAACCAGCACATTATCCTGTGTCTGGATACCATTCATGAGCCAACTTCCCGCCACAGCGGCAGCCGTCACTGCGACAATCAGCAGCAGCGCAAGGCGGGGAGCGGTCATCCTCCATAGTTGCCGTGACTGCTTATCTGTGAGATCGCTTGTTGTTATCGCCCCGTAGCGTTCAAAGAGTATCACTACAAGTGCGGCGAACCCCCCCGAGGTCAATGTCGTGGCCGCCAGATTTGCAAGTGACCACAGCGCTACGACTCCACCCAGCACCATGACGAGCATTTTGATCGAATCGAAGAACAGTGGAGCCAGTAGTGAACCCAGCAGTTGTACACCGGCCATAATAATAGCGCCAAGCAGCAGCGCAGCTGCGGCCCAGCCCAGCAATGCGGTCACGACTCTGCGCTTGTGGCCCTCTACGAGGTTGTTGCTCCCGGCAAAAGCGCTGGCAGGAGGGGTATCGGTGAACAGCACCAGCGGAAGCGCCAGTGACCAGCCGGAGAGTTTGCGCACCAGCACTACCAGCATCGCTAGCAGCAACATGGCGATGACTGCAGCTGCGAGTAGAAAAACGGGCGGTTTTTCGCTCAGGTAATAGTTGATGTCATAGTCTGTGAGCAATAGCCAGGCAATTGCTCCCGCAGCGGCAAGAAATGGCAGTGTGATGATCAGCAGCCGTGCGACCAGGTGGATAGTGAATCGGAAAATCCTGGCTGCCCGCCTGGCAGTGAAATGCAAGGCCTGCAGTGTGCCGATGTGCATGCCTCGAACGGCGCCGGCGCTGATGGCCATCATGGATGCCTGTTCGAAGGCGAGGATGGCAATCAGCAGGGCGGCCATTACGATCAGCGCCAACATGCCAACAGGCGACAGCAGGAACCAGGCGATATCCAGGTCAGAGAGTGCACTCTTGCCTGACAGCTTTAGCAGCAGATGGCCGAGCATACCAATCAGCGGGGTGAACAGAATGAAACCGAGTGCAATGTAGGCGAGGTGTGTCGTGAAGATCTGCCCGATGCTTTTGCGCAGGGTTTCCAGTGCTTCCCGCCAAATTTCTTTTAGAGTGTTTGCCATTATTTATCTATTCGGTTCGTGAGGATTCCCGGGCCGTTGAGATTGCAGATTGCTGCGCAGGAGTTTGGAATATCTGCTGAACCATGATAATCCAGGTTCTGACTTCGTTAGAATTGTTGCTTAACATCACGATAGAAATTTTCATGTGAGCCAATAGCAATCAATTCTAAAATAACAGAGTCATTTTCATAGCTATAACCAAGCAAAGTCATCTGTTTAACCATCTTGGATTTATAGACGCGTAAAAAAGAGAGATCCCCCTTTTTCTGTTCGCCTAACAGGGGAGCATCCATCAAGGTTTTAACCGCTTTGTCTAACTCTTTTTTCTGATTCTTGTGCAGTTTTTTCACTGCTTTTTTGAAGGAAGGTGTCTGCAGTACTTACTTGATTTTAGCCAAAATTGTAACTCTCTAATTTTCCATCTTCTTTTTCTGCCTTTGCAATAATAGCGAGCCTGACAAACCCATAAGACAACTCTGGATTATCCTCCATGATCTCGCCTATCCTGGCCCAATGCTCGATTTGCTTCGGGGTGGATCGGTGTAGAGCTTTAGCCATGATGGTTGCTCGTTGGAGTAATTCTTGATCAAGACGAACACTGGTGGAACTCATAGGAATTTTCCTCTGTTACGCAAAAATTGTAGCAAATGCTGCAATATACGGTACACATTTCCTCTCCTTGTTGAAGAAGGATTACTTAATTTTCGTGCGGCGCCAAATCTTCCCGGATGATTTTCGCCCATTTGGATTGTATCGATTTTAGCCTGTGAGTTCACCAGCGTTTTTTTCAATCGTGGTCAGATGATCACTCCTGCAATAGCAATTCTCAATGTACCAAAAAAGAACCGATATTTTAAAAGACTTTTACCACGAAGCACACGAAGACCTCGAAGAATCAACGTGTTACACAAAAACCTTCGTGTTCTTCGTGTCCTTCGTGGTGAATATCTCTCTACATTGAGAATTGCTGCTCCTGCAACTCTCTATGAGATCAGATGTGGGGGCGGTCGTCTGAGCGCGAAATAGACTCTATGGCTTGTCACAGTTGACTCGTTTTGCCTTGCTGCTCTTTTTTGCAAAAAATTTGTCCGGATCCAGGTCAAAGCGCAGATTTTTCTGTTTGCAGCTCTGTTTGAGAATTGCTGTGGCTTCATGGGTGTTGCTGACGATCAGCAGAAACTGCTTGTTGCTCAATCCAAAGCTATCCTTGACATATGCATAGAGCTTGCCCTTTTTGGCAAAATCATTGTCAAGCTTGATCAACTGTTTGTAGGTGTCGGCATTGAAGTGTCGAATCTTCTCCAGCATTTTGGTTTTTTTTGTAAAGTTGCTATAGGATTTGCGGCCGCCGGCGTCATTATCATTCAGAAAAGTCTCCTGAATCCTTAACGGTTTATGTTTGGCAAGGTTCTTCGCCGGTGTTTTGGTCCTTGCGTGCTGCTTACGTACGCTGGAGCCCTTCTTCCAGTACCAGTACTCCTGGTAATCGATGTTGCCAACACGATCCTGCTGGTTGAAGATGTAGTCCAGCAGGGTGATTTCAGTCAGATCCTGCATCCAGTAAACCATCTGCTGGTCGGTGATCTCCGATTTGATCGCTTTCTTGATGATGTGATCTTTTGAAGCCTCTTCAATACCTTCCCGGATTGCTTTTTTCAGCGTCTGGGAACTTCGCAGTGCAAGAAATGGCGGTGTCTTCTGAAAATCGTTGTTTTGACCTTCACCCCGGCCGGATTTACGGGTGCCGTTCATCAATACGCCATAGCGTTTGCCGGGAGAGTGCAGCAATACGCCGTAGATCTGTTTGCGGTCCCTGGTGAAGAGTGCATCAGTTGGCTTATACAGTTCCGGTTTATGCTGGACTTTTTGCATATCCAGCCATGCCGCATGGATCATCTTTTTGTTTTTGGATGCAAGTTTGACACCGCGTTGAGTGACCCGTTGCAGGTGCGCCTTATTATCTATGCTGCGCTGTACGGCCACAGGCACGTGGATATGGGTATCGAAATAGCGGGAGAAGTGGTAGTAGAGCAGGGATGCAGTCGAGAAGGTGCTGCTGGTGTCTTTCATGTTCATGGTGTTTTTGAACTTGAGGTGTTTTCCGGTTACATAGTTTGCTGCCGATTTTCCCTTCGAACAGACAGATGCTTCAAACTTCTTTGGATTGCGTTTGTAGGGTCCGGCAGAGAGTTGATAGATCATGGTTCCCGGGCTGGTGCTCCAGGTCTTGGGACACATGGCGATGGTTTGACTGTAGAGATCGATTTTGCAATATGCCTGCTCAGCTTTGCTGTCTTTGGAGGAGTATTTGCCACCCGGCATCTGCTCCAGGATCACGCAGCGCTCCTCGATCTTGTTTGGAGAGGTATGCGTGACAACCGTTCCGCCGGTGACTGCAGCAGCAGAGAGGCTGGTGGAAAACAAGAGCAGTGTCAGTGTCGGGAAAAACAGGTGTGGTTTCATAGTCATAGATGGCAAGATGGTAACTCTTCAATAAGTTCGAGCAATAAGGATTTGCGAAAAATTCTGCTGGCTGTCAATGTGGACGAAGTCAGTGATCTCTTAGGCAAGATTGCCACGGTCGCTTATCTCCTTCGCAATGGCGGCTTCACACATGATTATTGCTTGTGGTCGCGTATGATACCGCATTGTATGACTCACTGTGTAAATCAAAGCCCCCTTCCCTGGGGGCTCGAATCACTTTTCTCTAATCAAAGTGTTGCATACATATCTATTTCTCCTGTAGTTTTTTCAAACGAGCTTCAGACCGTCTGAGTCCGTCAAGAAGCCTGGGCAACAGCACAGAAGGGAGCCCTGATTGAAGCTCTCTCTCCCTCTCTTCAAGAATGTTTTTTTCCCAGAAGATAACTTGTTGTTGAACTCTCTCTATAGCTAGAGTAGATGGCATATATTTCACCTTTATGGTTGATAGGAATAACCATAATATAACCAATGAAATAAAAAGTATTGACCATTAGCGACAATCGATTGACCCTTCTTGTTATTTAGAAAGAATGGAGTGGAACGGTCCAATTCGTGGCATCATCAGTCTCAGGAGTTGTCCATAAATAACTTCCCGAACTCGCGCAGCAATGTTGTTCGTCTTCAAGGCGCAGCAAGGGGCACATAGCAGGGTTATGTCACTCTTGCTGGAAAGCTTTCGCTCCTGCTCACGCCCCTGACCTACATCCATGGTCGCTTGCGGCATCCTGCCTCTGGCGACACTGATACATCCATGTATGACGTAGGCCACGCAGAAGAGGGACAGCAGGGCAAACAGGATCGGGAATCTATTTTTGGACAACGACGAAATCTGCAGCCCGGCCACGGAGAAAGAGATGCCCCTAGATACCACAACATCCTTGAAACGCGGCCTGGGTTTCTGGTTGCTGCTCTTCTATGGAGTAGGAAATATCCTCGGCGCAGGGATCTATGTGCTGGTGGGAAAAGTTGCAGCGCAGGCGGGTTATTTTGT
>JAYELV010000322.1:0-1996 GCA_034717755.1 Pseudomonadota bacterium
GTTCATCGAGCGCTGACCGGCGCAGCGGTTTGCCTTTTAGGTTTTTGATTTCCTGTTGCATTTGCAAGCATTTGGCATCTTTGGCGCTAGTCTCTGGAACCTGCTCTGCAATTGACTGCGGGGTGTCGCCAAACATGACGGAAGGTTTTTGTTCAGCCCAGGCAGCGGTGGAGATGACGAGGCTTGCGGCCAGCAGCAACAGAGTTTTCATAACAGATTTCCAGAAAATGAGGAGTATTTAATGAGGATAGCCTCTTCATCTTGCTAAAACAAGGCAGCAAAACAGATTTGTCTGATCACCGCTAACACTCTCTATGCTGATATAGCCTGAAAAGTCCCGAATAAATCGAAGGGATGCGGCTTCCCTATGCAATCGTTGCTGTTTCAGATAAGGTTTGTGCAACCGTAATCACTACTGCCGTGCTTCAAAAAGCTATGAGACCTTTTCAAAGAGACCTCCTCACTGTTCGATTCCACTCGATTTTCAGCGCTGCTCTGCTGCTTTCTCTCTCAGCATGCGCCACCCGCCCCCCCGAATCGGTGGACCTGCGGGCGGTTGACCCTGTTGGCGCAGTGCACTTGTTTGATGTAGAGCATCGTGCCTATCATGTGAAATCAACACAGGCAAAGCAGCCGCATCTGCAGATTCTCGCCTTGTCCGGCGGCGGCGCAGACGGCGCTTTTGGAGCAGGAGTTCTCAGTGGCTGGAGCGAAGCGGGAGACAGGCCTGAATTTGATATTGTTACCGGCGTATCAACCGGCGCGCTGATGGCCGCTATGGCGTTTGCCGGTCCTGAATACGATGATGCGCTTGAGGATGTCTACACGCAGACGGAGAGCGGAGATATCTTTCGCAACAAGTCGTTGACGGCGGTATTTGGCGATAGTCTGCTTGACTACACGCCGTTGAAACAGCAGATTGAAAGAGTGATCGACCAGGCCTTGCTGGACAAAGTGGCGCGTGAACATAAAAAGGGCCGGAGGCTCTATGTGGCCACCACCAATCTGGATGCAGGAAAATTGGTCGTGTGGGACATGGGGTTGATTGCGGCCAGCGACCACTCCAGGCGTGTACGCATCTTCCAGAAAATATTACGTGCTTCTGCTGCGATACCGGCATTTTTCAAACCTGTCTATATCAAGCCGGACCCAGCTCGTGAAGAGCGGCAGATGCACGTTGACGGTGGCGTCAAGGCGCCGGTGCTGATCCGCTCATTTATGTTTGCTCACCCGGCGCGAAGGCGCACCCTGTATGTCATTATGAACGGCCAGATGAAACTTGCGGAGGCGACCGAGGCAGTGAGTCCGGAAGTTACCGGCATCACGCAGAAGGCAATCCAGGAGTTGATGAGAGGCTTGACTTACAAGACTCTCTACCAGGGGTATGTGACTGCGCGTCATGCAAAAGCCGATTTCCGCATGATTGCCATTCCTGACGATGTCAGTGCAACAGAGGATGCACTGGAGTTTCATCCTCAGGAGATGCGTGAGTTGTTTGAGGCCGGAAAAAAGCTCGGCCGTTCGGGCAAAGGCTGGATGAAAGAGCCACCGAGGCTGCATGATCTTGAGCGGGTTTCCGCCAGGTAGCGGATAAGCTTTCTGTGATAGGTTTACTCCCTGGTACTGTGATAAAGTTCGATCCTGGTGACAGCCACCATTATTTGTAACTGCAGTTTTTTGAAGAGTAATAATTTATGAAAGCAAAAGTCATTACAGGCATGGCCCTCGCAGCGGTTATGACCAGCGGTTGTATGGGCGAGGATGATCCGAATCGCCGCGCCAAGATGGGAGCCATCGCCGGCGCCATCGGTGGAGCAGTGATCGGCCATCAAATTCAAGGTGACCATGGCCGATATATCGGTGCGGCTCTCGGCGCCCTGGCTGGTGGTGCTGTCGGTAACTACATGGACAAGCAGCACCGCGAACTGAGACGTGCACTTGAAGATGAGTTGAGAGCCGACTATGTCACGCTGGAACGCATTGACAAGGACACCAT
>JAYELV010000323.1:0-8391 GCA_034717755.1 Pseudomonadota bacterium
GTTCAAGTATTATCTCTGTGTGAACAGAAAAAAAACCTACCTGTTGATCGCCGCGCTTCTTTTTTGCGCTCTGCTTGCGTCGCTTTTATTCAATCTGCCGGGGATTCTGCGTCATCAGCTTGAAGCACGCCTCGCTGCGAGCGGTTTTGAGTTGCAGAGTGTGGAAGTTGCGTCTCTGGGCCTGAATGCCGCGGGCATCAGCGGGATGGAACTGCGATCAGTTGAAGATGAGCTGTTGATTAAACTGGGTCAGATTCAGCTGAGGTATCAACCGGGAGAACTATTTTCCGGCGTTCTTCAGGGTATGAGCGTCGGCAATATCGAGGTTCACCTGCCGGAGTCAAAATCATTGCCACTGATGGAGCAGTTGCGTCAGCTCAAGACTCTTTTAGAGGGTGACTGGCGCGATACACTTCCGCTGAGAGAGGTAACGGTTGAGCAGATCAGCGTTTTTCAGGGTGGACAGATCACTCCCCTGATGAGTGCGCAGCTTGAATTTGGTCATCATGATGATGTGCTGCAGGGGAAGATAGTGCCGTTGCCGCAACAACAGCGCCAGCGTTTTCTGCAGCTGCATCATCGCGGCAGGGGAGAGTGGCTGCTCGAGGCGATCAACGAAGATCAACAGCCGCTGATGAGTGCAACACTGCAGATGGAGAAGGAGTCTCCGCTGACGATCAGGTTGCACTCTGACATGCAGGAGTTGCGCGCCTGGGGAGCGCTGTTTGGGTTTCCGTTGCCGCAGTATGAGGCGGAGATGGATGTGGCGCTCTCCCTGGCGCCGGATTTTGAAAACAATAAATCCGGTTTTGTGCTCGATGGCAAGGCGGAACAGATCGATGTTGAGAGGGCCCAGCTGCAGCGGGCAGAGTTGTCAGCTCGGGGAGAGATTCAACTGCAGCAGAGCGGCGTGCAGATGGATGTGACGAGCGATACGAGCCTGTTTGGATTGAAGCGTGGCTCCATTGCCAGTGAGCAGCTGAAAGTGAATTCAACCGCGCAGCTTGCAATCAGTGACAGCGGCTTGCAGGGTGTGTTTGATGTGGATTTGCGCTCGAAGAGCATCTCTCGAGATGATGTCAGCCTCGAGGAGGCAAGCTTCATCGCCAGTGGAGAAGTGGAAGTAACAGATGATGGTTTGAATGGAAAGCTCGATGCGGGGGCGCAGCTGCAGTCCGGCGCCATGCAGATAAGGGGTGTCAGTGTAGAGTCGCTGCAGATGAAGAGCGCAGAAGCGCAGCTTTTTTCGTTGCTCAGCGACAACAGCAATGCTCTCTGGTCTGTCGGTGAAAACCGGTTGGAGATCAAACACGAAGGGGCGGGAATGAACTCGCTGGAGCTTGCTACCGGCTCAATTGAGCTGCAATATGGAAGTTGGAGTTATCCGTTGCGCCAGAGCCTGGACGGAGAGATAGCAACGCCTGGAGTGACTGTGAAATCAGGTGAATCAACATATGAATTTGGCAGCACGAAAGGGAGATTCGAGATTGACGCTAAATTGTTGACAATAGAGGCAACAACCCGCTACAACGCAACTGCAACAGGGTTGAGTCTGAAGATGCAGCAATCACTGCAGCAGGGCTCTGGAAAGCTCAGTTTCAACAGCAAGGCGCAGAGCCTGGAGAAACTTGGCCGCGCGATGAAGCGAACCACTGCAGCATGGCCGCGCGATCTCCTTGCTGCAACCGGTACGGCTAAAATCGATGGCTCCGTTGCATGGGATGGCGGTTTGCAGCAGAGTCGCGTCGATATCAGGGTCAGCAAAGGAGGCGGGCGCTATGCCGAGGTTTATTTTTCCGGATTGAATGCCGATTTGAAGCTCGATCTCTATCCGAAACTGGCAGGCAGGGCGAAAAAGGTCAGTGTCAAATTGATTGACATTGGTGTGCCAGTGAGTAATTTGAGTGCCTCGCTGCGGCTGGGCTGGCCGTCAAAGGGGAAAAAACCGGTGCTGACTTTTTCCAATCTCAGAGCATCCTTACTCAAGGGGAGGGTGACGGGAAAACGGGTGCGCATCGACCTGAATCGCCGCAGACATGATTTCACCCTGGCGCTGCAGCACATCGATATTGCGGAGGTAGTTCGCCTGCATGGTTTCGAGGGGTTGAATGCCACCGGCAAGGTGAGTGGTACGCTTCCTGTGCGTCTCGATTCGAAGGGGGTGAGCGTCAGCAAAGGCCGCATTCGCGCTGACAAACCCGGAGGAACCATCAACTATATTCCGGATGCGAAAGGCGAGGCGGTGAAATCAGCCTCGCTAAAAAGTGAAGTTCTGCTGAATCTGCTGCGTGATTTCCGCTATGATGTGCTCGACGCAGAGACAGAATACAAAACCGATGGTCAGCTGCTGATGAAGATGCAGCTCAAAGGTAAAAGCCCGCAGCAGTATAAAGAGCGCCCTGTGCATTTGAATCTGACGCTCGATCAGAATATTCTGTCGCTGCTGAAGAGCCTGCGTTCCGTGAACGGACTGAATGAGCGCATAGACAGGAAGGTGCGACAATCCTATAAACAATGAGGCTGTTCTCCAGCATGAAATACAGATATCAATTACTCTCCCTGGTCATGATCGGCGTAGTGCTGGGAGGCTGTGCGCCGACAGTCAAGGTCGAAGCGCCTGACAAGCCGATTACGATCAATCTGAACGTCAAAATCGAACATGAGATTCGCATCAAGGTCGACCGTGAACTCGATCAACTGATCAGCCAGGAAAAAGGGCTGTTTTAAGAGGCATAGATTATGTATAAATCAACCATTCGCATTGTTTTTCTGGCCGCATGCTTCATGCTTTTCAGCGCGCCCCTTTTTGCTCTGGATTTGCAATCAGCAAAACAGCAGGGGCTGGTGCGTGAAGCCCCGAGTGGCTATCTCAAGGCGGCCAATTCATCTTCAGAGGTCAAGGCGCTGGTCAGTTCGGTCAATGCAAAGCGCAAGCAACATTACAGCCGGATCAGCAAAAAGACAGGCGCTTCGCTGAGAGATGTGGAGCAGAGCGCAGGGGCCAAGCTCACGAAGTAACTGTCCAATAATCACCTATTGAAATTTTGTTCAAACAGGTGAATAATAACCATACAGGTTGCAGGCTGGTTTCCAGCTCGGCAATGGCAGTCAATCAGAGTACTCCCTCTTGAATCATGCCTTTGCGGAGATGGATTCCAGCCTGCTTCTTTTTTAAGCCCCCAGTGCTGGAAGGAGGGTTGGGAATTGCCTTTTAGGGCTGTCTAAAACAGGGATGTTTTAACAGAGCTTACAGGGATGTATTCACGCGTCCCTGAAAGGCAGTTCCCGACCCTGCTCAGACTAAAAAAGCCACAATGGTGCTCTGAGGTGTTTTTTACTCCAACGCCTCGACCATGATCGGTTTCATCGCGTGCAGCATATTGGCGAACAGCTGGGGGTTGGACTTCTCCTGCTGCGCCAGCAACTGCTTCATCATATCCCGCTGCGTTGGCATCGAAAAGCATGCCGGGCAGGAGTCCGCGATAACCGGCAATCCGGCACTTTCAGCAAAAGCCGCTGTCAGCGATTCGCGCGCATACGCCAGCGGGCGAATGATGCGAATGTCGCCCTTTCTGTTGGTGTAGTGCGCCTTCATGGTTCTTAACTGGCCGCCATGGAAGATCGACATCAGCAGACTCTCTGCCAGGTCATCCAGATGCTGCGCCAGCGCCAGTACGTTGTAGCCTTCGCGGCGGCAGGTGCTGTACATGATGCCGCGTTTCATGCGTGAACAGTAGGAGCAGAACGAGTCGCCATCCATGTTCTGTTTTGCCTGCTGCATGATCGGCTGCTCTTCATAGTGCCACTTTACGCCGAGAGAGTCGTAGTAGGCAGTCAATGCATGGGGATCGAACCCCTCCACTTCAGGATCGACGGTGATCACCCCCAGTTCAAATTTTACCGGAGCGTAGCTCTGCAGATGTCCCAGCAGATGCAGCAGGGTGAGCGAGTCCTTGCCGCCCGAGACGCCAAGCAGAATACGGTCGCCATCGCGGATCATGCTGAAATCGGCAATCGCCCGCCCGATTTTTCTGAGCAGGGATTTCGGGGGTTTAATAAAGCTATGTTTCATTCTGTGCTATGGTAACCATCACTTGAAAAAGGTGCAATCACCCACATTTCAGTAGTGATGCATCTAACAAAATATTGAGGAGCCTGCTGTGGAAATTGTCGTCGTCGCATTTGTTGTTTTGATCATCATCATCGTCATGCTTGGCGCCAAGCGGGTGCCCCAGGGTATGGAGTATACGGTCGAGAGACTGGGGCGTTATACAAAAACGTTGAAGCCGGGCTTTCATGTCATCATGCCGGTAATCGATGTCATCGGTTCGAAGATGAATGTCATGGAGCAGGTAATGGACGTTCCATCCCAGGATATCATCACCAAGGACAACGCCATGGTGACCGTAGATGGCGTGGTCTTTTTCCAGGTACTGGATCCCGCCAAGGCATCCTACCAGGTGAGCGATATGTATCGCGCCATCCGCCAGATTACCCTCACCAATATTCGTACCGTAATGGGTTCGATGAGCCTTGATGACTTGCTCTCCCAGCGGGATACGATCAATACCCAGCTGCTGCACGTGGTCGATGATGCCGCTTCGACATGGGGCATCAAGGTGACGCGCATCGAGATCAAGGATATCAATCCACCGCAGGATTTGGTTGATGCGATGGCGCGCCAGATGAAGGCGGAACGCGACAAGCGCGCGCAGATTCTTGATGCTGAAGGCACGCGCCAGGCGAATATCCTGGTGGCGGAGGGGCAGAAGCAGTCGCAGATTCTTGAGGCTGAAGGCGAACGTGAAGCGGCATTCCGCGAAGCCGAGGCGCGGGAACGTCTGGCGCAGGCGGAAGCCAAGGCGACGCAGATGGTCTCTGACGCCATCAGCGCCGGTGACAGCCGCGCGATCAACTATTTTGTCGCGCAGAAATATACCGAGGCGCTGAAGGAGATTGGTACTGCCGATAATCAGAAGCTGGTGATGTTGCCGCTGGAAGCAAGCAGCCTGATCGGCTCCATTGCAGGGATCGGCGAAATCACCAAAGAAGTCTTCGCAGCCAAAAAGGAGCAGTGATGGAGGGCATGTTTGATCATCTGCAGTACTGGCACTGGTGGATTCTGGGTCTGCTGCTGCTGATCCTTGAAATTTTCTCCCCGGCCGCGTTTTTTATGTGGATGGGGATCGGCGCGGGCGTCACCGGTGTTATCCTGTTTTTTGTCCCCGGTATGGGTTGGGAAACCCAGTTTATTTTATTTGCAATCCTCAGCATAGTCAGCATCACCGGGATGCGCCTGTGGCTGCGGCGCAATCCCATCAAGAGTGACCAGCCGCTGCTGGGTTTGCGCGGCAGCGAACTGATTGGAAAAGTATTCATTGTCGAGTCTCCCATCATAAACGGCAGCGGACGCGTGCGTGTCGGTGAGAGCAACTGGAAAGTCGAAGGGCCGGACTGCGAGGCGGGAGCAAGTGTCAGGGTAGTTGGCGCTGACGCTGCGATATTGAAAGTCGAGCCGGTATAAAAAAAGTTGGCAGTTTGCAGTCGTCAGTTTGCAGTACCGTAGGGTGGCGTAAGCGGTAGCGCACCCCACCATGACATTGTCTGCTGCAATGCGGCAATGATTGTTCCTGACAATCTGATTGCACTTCCTCCATCCATGGGGGCCGCTGTCATTTATTGCACCCTGCACTTTATGCCCAGGGAGTTGATGAAGTATCACAAGAAAAAATCTGTGAGTATCTGTGTTCATCTGTGGTTCAAAAAAGGGTTTTCGTTGTGGAGAGTGAAAATGTATAAGTATATTCCCGTGCTGTTGATGCTGCTTCTGGCAGCACCCGCAGTCGCTGAAATCCAGTCGAAGGCTGTTCATTATCAGCATGACGATGAGCAACTGACAGGCTATCTCTACTGGGATGATGTCATCGATGGCAAGCGTCCCGGTGTGCTGGTGGTGCATGAGTGGTGGGGGTTGAATGACTACGCCAAAAAACGCGCAAAAATGCTGGCTGAACTGGGCTATGTCGCATTTGCCGTAGATATGTACGGCGATGGCAAGGTGACTGACAAGCCTGCCCAGGCGCAGGAGTGGATGCAGGAGATCACCACGGATGTCGAGGGCTGGCGCGAGCGTGCTTCGCTGGGAGTGGAGCAGTTGCTGAAAAGTGGACTGGTCGATGAAAAGCGGCTGGCTGCAATTGGTTACTGCTTTGGCGGCGCCACAGTATTCCAGCTCGCTTATTCGGGTAGTGACGTACTGGGGGTTGTGAGTTTTCATGGCGCATTGCCGGCGGCGCCGGCAGAAGCAAAAGGCAAAATCAAGGCAAGGGTACTGGCGTTTCATGGAGCCGCCGATAACTTTGTGGCGCCTGAAGTGGTGCAGAACTTTCAGCTCAAGTTGCAGGAGTCTCAGGCAGACTGGGAGTTTGTTATCTTTGGCGGCGACGTACGCCACGGTTTCACCAACCCGGATGCGGCTCTCTTCGGCATTGAAGATCTGAAATATGATGCGCAGTCTGATTTCGATTCCTGGGAGAGGATGAAGCTCTTTTTCTCGGACCTTTTTGCCGGGTAATAAGGTGAGTAGCAATAAATAGTGATAAATAACTTGCAATCAGGGAGTGATTGCGATCAAATAGCGGATTCTTAGGAGTTGCCCATAAATAATTTCCCGATATCGCGTAGCAATGTTGTTCGTCTTCAAGGCGCAGCAAGGGGCGCATAGCAGCGTTATGTAACTCTTGCTGGAACGCAGAAGACGGACGACAGGGCAAGCAGGATCGGGAAGTTATTTTTGGGCAACGACTTAGGAGTTGTCCATTAATAACTTCCCGGATAATCCTGCCAAAATAGTTTTTTCGCAACAGGTTTCGTATTCCCCCCGGACTGGTTCCTATTAGCTGGATGCTACCCGCGTTGTTCAATCGATCCAGTTAAAAAACTGACAGCGACAACTTCTGTATAACTATTCCAGAACACAAATACAAGTGGAGAACTCTTTGTGAGTGAACGTATTACCGAAGTCTCTGATGACTCATTTGAACATGAAGTATTAAATGCAGGTGAGCCTGTGCTGGTCGATTACTGGGCCGAGTGGTGTGGACCATGTAAGACCATTGCCCCTGCGCTCGAAGAGATAGCCGGCGAATATGCAGGAAAGCTGAAAGTCGTCAAATTAAATATCGACGACAATCCGGGGACTCCTCCCCGCTTTGGTATACGCGGCATTCCTACGCTGATGTTGTTCAAAGCCGGTGAGGTTGAAGCGACGAAAGTCGGCGCATTGTCAAAATCACAATTAACAGCATTTATTGACAGCAGTATTTGAAAAATAAATCCATTGGCATGCGCAGACGACAGGAACTGTTGTTGCGTACTGCCAAAGCACCATTCATCAGTTGTAATCCCTCAAGCAATAATAAGACCATATAAACCATTCATTCACCCCTCAGCGCTCTTTCGTATGCGCTGATATCGCATAACCCCTCATCATGACAGACCGAATATGAATCTATCCGAACTCAAGCAAATGCCAATTCCCGCACTGGTGGATATGGCCCGCAGCATGAAAATTCCTGACACCGGGCGTTCGCGCAAACAGGATGTAATTTTTTCCATTCTCAAGAAGCACGCCAAGAAGGGTGAGGATATCCATGGGGATGGTGTACTGGAAATCCTGCAGGATGGCTTTGGATTTTTGCGCTCAGCGGATTGCTCCTATCTAGCCGGGCCGGATGACATCTATGTCTCTCCCAGCCAGATTCGGCGCTTCAGCCTGCGCACCGGGGATACCATTGCCGGCAAGATTCGCCCGCCGAAGGATGGCGAGCGCTACTTTGCGCTGTTGAAAGTTGACGCCATCAATTTTGACAAGCCTGAAAACGCCAAGCATAAAATACTGTTTGAAAATTTCACCCCCCTGTTTCCCAATGAGCAGCTGGGTCTTGAGCAGGGCAATGGCAGTACCGAAGACATCACCTCGCGCATCATCGACCTGGTAGCGCCAATTGGCAAGGGGCAGCGAGGCTTGATCGTGTCGCCGCCAAAGGCCGGCAAGACCATGATGCTGCAGAATATTGCGCAGAGCATCGCCAGCAACCATCCCGAGTGCTACCTGATCGTTCTGCTGATCGACGAGCGCCCTGAAGAGGTGACCGAGATGGCGCGTTCAGTGCGTGGTGAAGTGGTCTCTTCGACCTTTGACGAACCGGCGACGCGGCATGTACAGGTAGCCGAGATGGTCATCGAAAAGGCCAAGCGCCTGGTCGAGCATAAAAAGGATGTTGTGATCCTGCTGGATTCGATCACCCGCCTGGCGCGTGCTTACAACACGGTCATTCCCTCGTCCGGCAAGGTTTTGACAGGCGGTGTGGATGCCAATGCACTGCATCG
>JAYELV010000324.1:0-1989 GCA_034717755.1 Pseudomonadota bacterium
TGGCCTTCTGGCCACGATGAACAGCGATGATCGCTTCTCATTTTGCATGGAGTTTTTGGCATCCTTCATTATGCTTTGAAAGTAGTTTACACTTTTCCCTGTCATCCCGAGGGAAGAGAGGTACGAAGCTTCCGCGTCCTGCTCACGCCCCTCACCTACGTCCGTGTAGGCGAACGACGAGGGATCTTGCCGCACAGAGCATAAAGATCTCTCTGCCGTACATGGATGTACAAATGCCGTGAGGGCAGGATGCACAGGAACGGCCTTCGTCGAGATGACAAACTGTAAACTGGTCATGAAGGATGCCGAGTTTTTGACATGTCACAGATCAAGACGATAAAAAATATCTGTGTGCATCCGTGTTCATCTGTGGTTCCGATAAAAAGGTTCAAAAATATTGACGGGGATATCATCCGAACATGTCTGACATTGAACGACTGATCAGCCCTCAGGAGGGTGGTGAAGACGAGGCAATCGATCGCGCCATTCGCCCTAAACAATTAAAAGATTATGTCGGCCAGCCGGTGGTGCGTGAACAGATGGATATCTTCATCCAGGCCGCCAGTGGACGCTCCGAGGCGCTGGACCACGTGCTGATCTTTGGGCCTCCCGGCCTCGGGAAAACCACCCTGGCGCATATCATTGCCAATGAGATGCAGGCCAGCCTGCGCCAGACTTCGGGCCCGGTACTGGAGAAAGCGGGGGATCTGGCTGCCCTGTTGACCAATCTCGAACCCCATGACGTGCTCTTTATCGATGAGATTCACCGTCTCAGTCCGGTGGTCGAAGAGGTGCTCTACCCGGCAATGGAGGATTACCAGATCGACATTATGATCGGCGAGGGCCCTGCAGCGCGCTCAATCAAGCTCGACCTGCCTCCATTTACACTGGTGGGAGCCACCACCAGGGCCGGGCTTCTGACTTCACCATTGCGTGACCGCTTCGGCATCGTGCAGCGGCTGGAGTTCTACTCGACTGAGGATCTTACGCATATCGTGCAGCGCTCCGCCGGGATTCTTAACCTGAGCCTGGACAAGCCCGGTGCACACGAGATCGCCAGGCGCTCACGCGGAACCCCGCGCATCGCCAACCGCCTGCTGCGGCGTGTGCGTGACTATGCGGATGTCAAGGCGGACGGCAAAATTAATGCCGAGGTGGCCGACCTGGCGCTGGTCATGCTCAATGTCGACAAGAGTGGATTTGACCATATGGACAGACGCCTGTTGTCAGCCATCATCGAAAAGTTTGAAGGCGGCCCCGTCGGTGTTGACTCTCTTGCTGCGGCGATCGGTGAAGAGCGCGGCACCATCGAGGATGTGCTCGAGCCCTACCTGATCCAGCAGGGGTTTTTGATGCGCTCGCCGCGCGGACGCATGGCGACAAATGCCGCCTGGCGCTATCTGGGCCTGAAACCCCCGCAGCAGCAGGATTCAGCCGAGGATAGCTTCAGCGGATAATAGTCCCTTTTTTTCCACAGATGAACACGGATAAACACAGATTAAAAAATATTGGTAACTATTCAGCTTATTGATAATCAGATAGGTAACATCTCAAAAAGTCCGTGCATTTTTCGAGTCTGCGCAGGGTCGGGATCAGCCTTTCAGGGACGCGTGAATACATCCCTGTATGCTCTGATAAAACATCCCTGTTTTATACAGCCCTGAAAAGCAGACTCCCGACCCTGCTTCCTGCACGGGATTATTGAGAAGTTACTCGATACACATGGATTATTCGCTCCGCTCACCCTTCGGGCCGCCCCTGCGTGGCGTTCAAAGCGCAAGCGCTTTAGTCCGGCTAAAAGACTGCCGGAATGACGGCGTTTTGACAGCGCCCCTGCTTATAGTTATTTGTGCATCAGTGTACTAGTCGATGGTGTTGCCTATTTTATCCAGGGTGCGTTGGAAAAATCCTTCTCCCTGGTGGTCAGGCACCGAAACCACGATACGCTCATTTTCATCATCGATCTCCTCATCCGGTTCATAGTCCCCG
>JAYELV010000325.1:0-1966 GCA_034717755.1 Pseudomonadota bacterium
TCAACTGGTAACACTTGAGAGTCGCATCATCCCCCGATAGATAGTTTGCGATCTCCTCGAAACCCCCGGTGTGTGCGTATCGAGGCAGCAGCGCCATGCAGCGCCACAGCAGTGACTCCTTGTCAAAACTGGAGGAGTCGGGAACCCGCTCCAGCTGAAGCTCGAAAATACGCCAGATAAAAGTGGCGGGAAGAGGAAAGTCGAGATTGGCCGCAATCCCCTGGCGTTCGGCGATCCCCTGCGTGATCCAGCGCGCCATCCCCTGGTTCTGCACCAGGATGGTCTCAGGGGCAAAGGGATTCTCCAAAGGCTGCTCGAGCACCGCCAGCAGCGCCTGCAGCAGTGACTCCATTTTGTTGCTGTGGTATAGATATAACATTTACTTTATTCTTTAAAATACTGTTATTTATTATAATATTATTTTACAAACAAGCTCATATTTGACTTGAATCTGTAGGGTGCAATAAGCGACAGCGCATTGCACCTTTCCCAAGTGGCGCAATGCGCTGTCGCTTATTGCGCCCTACGCATTGAGGAATTCATATATCCTGGATTCACAGACCTTCTACCCATTGGATCTTGCCTTTGAGATCGAGCAGCTTTTTCTGCTGCTGATGACGGATCAATTCACGCAGGGCAAAATCGACCAGTTCCCGGCGGGTTTTGAGACCGGTTATTTTCAGTCCTGCATCGACCAGGTTGGCATCAAGAACAATATTGACACCCGTAGCTTGTTGCGCTGATTGGATTTTCATGTCGAGTCCACATGGAAATAACACATATAGCTTAATGTATTCACGTCTATTGTCATATCTACAACGCAAGGGTCTGCACAAATTCTATTGCTATGATTCCTGATGTCCAGAGCCAGGCTTCCTGCTCGCAAGGTATAAACACCTTGGATTATATGAAGCATTGCAGTACATTTGTAGTCATTATTGTGCGTGGTGTGGAACCTGCATAGCGACCCCGCCGCTTGACACCCAAGGAGACAAACATGACCACTGTCACTATCGAACTCCCCGAAACGGTTTTCTCTGCCCTGCACGTTGACCCACAAGTCTTTGCCCGTGAAATGCGCATTGCTGCGGCTATCAAGTGGTATGAATTGGGTAAGATTTCCCAGGCCAAGGGAGCAGAAATTGCCGGGGTATCCCGCTCAGCATTTATTACAGCACTTTCCGACGCCAAAGTATCACCATTTCAATATACCGCCGAGGAGCTCAAAGAGGAAGTGAGTGATGCCGATTGAACGGCTGGTTGTCAACGCATCGCCGTTGATTACTCTGTTTCGATCTGGCCTGGAGGAGATTCTTCCCGCCCTCTGCCCGCATGTAGTGGTGCCAGATACAGTTTGGCAGGAGGTCATCGAAGGCGGCCACCAGGATGCTGCCGCCATTGGCCTGAACAACACCAATTGGGCAATTCATCGACCTGCTGAGACTGTGGAGACGGTTGTGCAAGCATGGGACCTGGGGGCAGGTGAGTCTGCTGTTTTGAGTTTTGCCCGCACTCATCCAGACTTTATTGCGGTGCTTGACGATGCCGCAGCCCGCCAGTGCGGCCGAGCCCTGGAAGTTCGTGTGATAGGCACAGGTGGATTATTGGTCCAAGCAAAAAGAGAAGGCATCATTCCATCGGTAGCAGGCGCATTGCGTGAACTCAAAAAAGCAGGACTGTGGCTTGCGCCGGAGATCGAACAGATGCTGCTTGAAATTGCGCATGAAGGAGGTGTCCATGAATAAAACCAACTTTTTGAGAAGCTACAATTACAACTCATGTATCTGAACACCCCCTTCACCAAGGCTTTTTGCCTGCTCGACGAGCCGCATGTGATGGGTGAAGAGGATCACCTGGGTTGTTCGGGAGAGCTGCGAGAGCCTCTCCAGTGCGGCTTTGGAGCGCTGGTCATCGAAATCGACGAGAATGTCATCGACGATGAAGGGCATGGGGCCGGCGCTCTCTA
>JAYELV010000326.1:0-1214 GCA_034717755.1 Pseudomonadota bacterium
ATGGCTTTACCATCAAGAATCTTTGCTGTCATTGAATTGCCTTGTTTCAGGTTCATGAAATGATTCAGATAGCAATGATACAGGGGATTGATGTTGTGCGACAGGTGTGAGAGAGGAACTCCCTAACACTATGAGCCACGGAATAGTTTGAAAAAAAGGCAAAAATAATTCCGTATGATGAGTGATTCGGTTTTTTTACGTGTGGATGGATTTCTCCATGACGTAATCATCCATCACGAACTCATTGCCAATATCCGTCACAATCGATCCTGTGGTGTGGAACCCCCAGCGTCGATAGGCGTTGATGGCGATGTGGTTGTGCTTGTTGACGGTGAGCCACAATGTATGAATGTGTATATCGCGGCACTGCTGTTCGATAAAATCCAGCGCCTGCTTTCCATGCCCCTGGCCGCGGTTTGCTGCATCGATGTAGATTTTACTGATATGCAGCTTGTCGTTTTTCGCGTCCGGCATCAGCGCCAGGTAGCCGACAGGCTGGCTATTGCTGCTGATAAGAAAATAGAGCGTTCCGTCGGCAATCTGTTGGTTAATCGCTGTGCTGCTCTGGAACTTATCCAGCATATAGTCGATCTGCTGCTGGCTGATAATGCTGTTATAGTGTGCATTCCAGATCAGCCGTGCGAGTTCTGCAATAACTGCTGTTTCTGATGCTGACTGTGCCGGTGTGATGATCGCCATTTGTTCTTTATATCCTGTAACAGCGGCGGCAGGCAACTAATCTATTCATCGTTGGTCAAATGGTCTGATAAGTCCTGAGGAGAGTCCATGGTGTCGCAAGCAAGATCTACACCGCTGTTGTTGGCTGTTGCCGGAGGTGTTGTATTACTCACTGCAAGCGGTTGCTATGCCCCCTATTATGCCGGCGGCGGCGTTGGCTATCAAACTCCTTATGTAGGCACCGTCGTCTCCTATCAGCAGCCCTGGTATGACTACTATTACTATCCGTCAGTCGGTGTCTACTTCAATTATAGAAGCGGCTACTACTATCATCACGACCGCGGACGCTGGCATCATGTCAGGCGGCTTCCACGCCATATTCGTATTCATCCACACGATCGCGTCCACCTGCGCATGCGCGGTGACAGGCCCTATTTGAAATATAATGAGCACCGGCGCAAATACCGGGGGAATGCCAAATATTACCGGGATGGAGGCGGGAAACGCTATCAGCGTCAATACCAGGAGAAGGGAGG
>JAYELV010000326.1:1314-8291 GCA_034717755.1 Pseudomonadota bacterium
TGCGCATGCGCGGTGACAGGCCCTATTTGAAATATAATGAGCACCGGCGCAAATACCGGGGGAATGCCAAATATTACCGGGATGGAGGCGGGAAACGCTATCAGCGTCAATACCAGGAGAAGGGAGGCAGTGGCAGGGGTTCCGAACGGCATATAAACAGGGGGGCAGGGCAGCATGGGAGCCAGAGTCGGGGTGGAGGCAACAGGGGCTCAGGACGACATGGGAGCCAGAGTCGGGGTGGAGGCAACAGGGGCGGAAATAGAGGCAGATAGTTGAGGGACCTCTGAATAACTCCATGGGATGGGGGTTCGGGGGGAAGGACATTCTGGAGGTGCATTGTAACCAATTGATAGATTACTCTTCCCCCGTAGACTAAGGATTTGTCCAATACTATGATGAGATACGAGAGGATTCGATGATGTCGCTATCAGGATTTGTCCGCAAGTTGATGATGGTAGTTTACAGCGCATTTTTGCTTGCGTTGTCAGGATGCTATGACCCCTACTATGTTGGTGGCGATGGTTATCAACCCTCCTATGGGGGAGTTGTTGCCTCCTATCAGCAGCCATGGTACGACTACGATTACTACCCGTCATCCGGTGTCTATTTCAATCCTGGCAGCGGCTACTACTATCATCATGATCATGGGCGCTGGAATCATGTCAGGCGACTTCCACGCCACATCCGCATTTACGATTATGACCGGGTTCGCCTGCGCCTGCATGGCGACAGGCCTTATCTCTATTATGATGAGCACCGTCGTAAATACAGGGGGCATCGCAACAAACACAAGCAAAAATACAAGGATGACAGATATAGGGACGATCGATACTGGAAACAGAGAGACAGGGACGAGCGGAAGCATGGGAAGCGATACAGACGCGAATACAAGGATGAGCTGAAGCATGACAAGCGTGACTCGAAGCATCGCAATAAGCACGATAAACGTCAATACAAGGATGAGCGTAAACATGACAGGCATTCCGGGAAGAGCGATAAAAAGCGCAACAAACATGAGCGGGACAGAGATGACAGGGAGTATTCCTCTGATCGCCAGCGCCGAAATAAAAAAGATAAGAAAAAACGTCAAGACAAGGAGAAGCGGCGCAAGCTGGCTGAGAAGCAACAAGAGAGGGAATATCGTCGCAAAGCCATCGATCGGGAGATCAATGCGGTTCAGACAAGGGTGTACGGCGGTGCGAATAGCGATGACAGCAGCAGGAATTCAGGCTGGACTCTTCAAAAATAGAGGGCCCGGGTTGTCATTTTGCGGATACTGCTATTGAAGCTGCGTTAGGGGCATTGCGGTTTTGAATCGTTATCCGGTTTTGTATTGCCGGATTTCGCTACCGCTCATCCAGCCTACGGGTTTTTCCTGCACAGTAGGGCGTAATAAGCGACAGCGCATTGCGCCGCATGGAATGGTGCAATGCGTTCCACTTATTGCACCCTACGAACTGTCCCAGCGAGATTGCCGCGGTCGCTTAGGCTCCCTCGCAATGACGGCATTCATACGGATTATTGAGAATTCACCAACATAGCCGGTGAAAAAGGAGGGTATGAGTGTGTTTATCAGGGGCATTGCGGTTTTGAACCGTCAGCGCGTCTGCTGGAGATTCTTGGCCGTCCGAAATTGGAGACCACGATCAGATAAGGCTGTGTTGCCCCTCTTTTGTCGCACAATGTTATCGTAATGGTGCTTCCGTAGGCATGTCCCATGGGATAGTAGGCGACTTTTCTTCTTGCCCCGCTTGAGCTGTAGCTGCTTCCGGAGTAGATGTTCAGCTGCTTTGCCGCTTCTGTGGTGTAAACGAGAGGTTCGCTTTCCGGGTTGCGCTTTCCATCGCTGTTTCTGTCTTCGAAAATAATCAGTTGATGGTGCCACTTGTTGTCTTTGTTGCACTGCTCTCCATCGATGGATGGGCATACTATAGTGCGATAGCCGCTGGTAATTGCGCGTGAGCGCGTCATCACCAGGGTGTTAAACAGCGTTCTGGTTTGTGAGTAGATGCGCGTTGATGAGATCAGTGATTGAAAGGAGGGAATAGCGATCCCCAGCAAAATTGCAGCAATTGCAATCGTGATGATCAGTTCCAGAAAGGTAAATCCCTTGACCCTGACAGCCATTTTCAGCTCCTTTTAATCCATTAAAAGCAGAATTTGTTACTTGAAGTTATCAGGCAATTGTCAATAATTCCATCTTTTTCTTTTTCCGGCTCCCACAATAACTTAAAATAAGCAACTCTTAATATTCCGGGTTTCCAGCTGTGTCTGAATTGTTTGGTGTGTTGCCGGGTTTCCGCTGGTGATCCACATTTCTGAAATGGCGTGGCAGGCACAGGCTGAATGGCCTCTGTTGCTGCTGTTGCAACTGTTGCCGCTGGCGGCAGCCTTGCTGCTATGGCGGCTGAAAAATGCCTTTGCAGCAAAAGTGATCGGTCTGTTTGCGGCATCAGCTGAGTTGTTGCTGGCAATCGTGCTTTATCGCCATTTCGATATCACTGTCAATGCCATGCAATTTGCCGAGCAGTGGTCACTGCTGCCCGGTTATCACGCTGCCGTGGATGGCATGGGCGTGATCTTTATTCTACTCAACGCACTGCTGACGCTGCTGCTGGTGCTCTATATTATCGGCCGCCAGCTGGACGATGCTGCAAAACTCTTCAGTATCATCCTGGCGACATCATCGGTGTTGATGACGCTGTTTACTACGGTCAATCTGCTGTGGTTCCTGGTGTTTTCAGCGATTGAACTGCTGCTGACGGGATATCTGCTGATTCACTGGTCAAGTTCTCCGGAGAAGGATCTGGCGCGCGAGCGTTTTTTACAGTTCATGTCTGCCGGGCTGCTGCTATTCGCCGGTGGCGTCATGATGCTGGGCTGGAACTATGCAGACGCGACCGCAGGCGCATGGACGTTTGATCTCTTCGATCTGCTTCAGGTTCCTGTTGCGAGTCACCTGCAGTCTGCAATTTTCTTCCTGCTCTTTTATGGCCTGGCGATTCGCATCCCACTGTTTCCTTTTCATGGCTGGCTGCCCATTGTCGCAGCACATGGAAATGTGGCGCTGGCGCCGGTGATTTTGCTGGGTTTGAAGGTGGGAATCTATGGCATGTTACGCTTCATGTTTCCACTGGTGCCTGAAGCGATCAACGAGTGGCATCTCTATGTCACAGCCTTCGCTGTTGCCGGTGTGTTCTATGCGGCAATCCTGGCATTCATGCAGAAAAACATGCGGCGGCTGCTTGCCTATGCTGTCATCAGCCATACCAGTATACTCATCATCGGGCTTTTCAGTCTGGGGCATACCGCGTTCCAGGGCAGTGTATTACTGGCGGTCAATTTTGGTCTCGCGACGGCAGGATTGCTGTTTATGTCCGGGTTCGTGTTTCGCCGTACCGGCAGTATGTTGTTGTCGCGTCTTGGCGGGCTGTTCGATACTATTCCAATTATCGGTATCACCTTTCTGATCGCCGGCCTGTCGATCGTTGGTATGCCCGGAACCCCGGGTTTCGATGCCGTGCATCTGATTCTCGAGGCCGCAATGGAGCGCAATGGTGCACTGGTAACCATTGCTGCCGCCCTGGGGAACGTGTTTGCCGCAGGTTTTTTGTTGTGGGCTTTCCAGCGTGCATTTTTGACGCCACCCCGGAGCGAGGTTTCGCCGGCGATGCTGGAGACCACTACGCCTCACGAGAGGCTGGTATCTCTGCTGTTGATTCTGGTGCTTGTGATGGTCGGTTTTTACTCCGAACCCTGGCTTGAGTTGATCGACATTCCTCTGAATGCCCTGCATGAACTGTATAACCCTCATGAGTGATTGTCATGGTTGAAAATTTACTCTCCATGGCGGCTGGTTTGCCCTTGCTGAGTCTGCTTATCCTGATCTTGCCGGCAGGTGCAGGATTGATCTGGCTGTTTGCGGATGCCCGCATGGCGCGCTGGGTAGCGCTGTTGACCGCGATTGCGGGTTTGCTGATCTCTATAGCAGTCGTGGCTGGCTTTGATGCAGCCGCACCCGGCTTCCAGTTTGTCGAAAAGAGAGTGTGGATTCCGACGCTGAATATTCACTACACGCTGGGTGTCGATGGTATTTCACTCTTTTTTCTGCCTCTGACCAGCCTGCTGTTTATTGGCGTGATACTCTCCTCCTGGAGAAGCATCCGCAGCATGACGAAGCTCTATTTCGCACTACTGCTGCTGTTTCAAAGCACCATCATCGGCATCTTTACTGCGCTGGATACGATATTATTTTTCCTCTTCTGGGAACTGAGCCTGGTTCCGATCTATTTTCTCATCAGTCTCTATGGAATCGGCCCAAACCGCCGCTATGCCGCATTAAAATACATGCTGCTGATGATGGTTGGCGGCGTACCGCTGCTATTCGGCTTTGTATTGCTGGCGATTTATCAACCGGGTGACGCGCTTGTTTTTGATTATATGGCGCTGCATGAGCACTTGCATGATGAACAAACCCAGATCATGATATTTCTGTTGCTGCTGTTCGGCTTTGCCTTCAAGACGCCACTGTTTCCGTTGCACACCTGGTTGCCGGTGGTGACCATGGAGGGACCGATTGCGATAGGTGTCATCATGACCGGTCTCAAGCTCGGTGCTTACGGGTTGATCCGATTTGTGGCGCCGCTGGCGCCGACTGCTGCGCAGGAGTTCCACTGGTTGCTGGCTGTTCTGGGAGTGGTCGCGATTCTTTATGGCGCATTGATGGCGATGCAGCAGAGTAATCTGCGCAGAATGCTCGCATTCTCCAGCGTCAGTCATATCGGACTGGTTGTTCTGGCGATCTCCTCATTCAATATCCAGGGTATTCAGGGCGCCCTCTACCAGATTCTGAACTTTACAATCGTTTCAGGCGGGATTTTCCTGCTGACAGGATTCCTGCATCATCGCACCGGATCGACTGAGATCATCAGTCTGGGCGGAGTGGCCACGAAAATGCCATTGCTGGCCGCTTTTTTCTTCCTCTTCGGTCTTGCGGCTATTGGCGTACCGGGCACCAGTGGTTTCCCCGCTGAGTTTCTGATGATCCTGAGTGCGTTGAAAACTCATACAGGAGCCGGTCTGGCGGCGTTGTTTGGTGTGATTCTTGGCGCCGGATATTTTCTCAGCATCTTTCGCAAAGCCTTTTTGGGGCCGGTCACCAACAGCGTAGTTGATGAATGCGTTGATCTGCGCTGGAGGGAGTTGCTGGTAGTGACGGTTTTTGCACTCTTGATTCTGCTCGGGGGGCTGTTTCCTTCACTGGTAATGGATATAACGGAGACGGCGTCAACCAGCTGGGTGGCGCGCCTCTCCGGATAAAGGATGATGCGCAGCAATTTTACAGATAGAAAGATACTCACCACGAAGCACACGAAGAGCACGAAGACATTTTTTTAAGCAGTTGATACTTCGTGACCTTCGTGAGCTTCGTGGTAAAAGCCTTTTAAGATAGCGCTACTCTTTTGGTGCATTGAGAGTTGCAACATGATGTGTACATTACTTGACAAGCATCAAACACATATTTGCAGGAGTTGTGTTAAATTGATGCGGGTTATGCACAACAGGATCTGTTTTGAGAGGTTTTTTTTGTCTCTCTTTATCTCTCTCAACAGCCCCATAAAAATATCTTGGGTATTGGGTTCGGCCCGTTGTGTTAATTTCTGGACTCAGAATTTTTCTATGGCAGTGATGCGGTGACATCATTGCTGTTTCTATGTATCGATTGAGGAGATGATCAATATGATCAAGCCAATTGGATCCAACGAGTTAAAACCACGATTTGTTTATGATGCAAGCGAGCGCGAAGCGCTGGCCAAGGAGGCTGAATCATTGCCGTCCGTGGTGATCAGTTCCCAGGCCGCCGGTAACGCGGTGATGATGGGCGCCGGCTACTTCAGCCCGCTGAAGGGCTTCATGAATGTTGGCGATGCGATGGGATGCGCTAAGAAGATGAAGATGTCTGACGGCCACTTCTTCCCCGTGCCGGTCATGTGCCTGCTGGAAGACGTTGACGCTATCAAAGACGCCGACCGCATCGCGTTGCGTGATCCGAATGTCGATGGCAACCCTGTACTGGCTGTTATGGATGTCTCCACCATCGAAGAGGTCTCAGACGAGCAGATGGAGATAATGACCGATAAGGTCTATCGTACCAATGATCCGGAGCACCCCGGTGTCGCTGCTTTCACTTCCCAGGGACGCAATGCCGTTTCCGGTCCCATCCAGGTGTTGAACTTCTCTTACTTCCAGGCTGATTATCCGGATACTTTCCGTACCGCGGTCGAGATTCGCAATGAGATCCAGGAGCATGGCTGGAGCAAGGTCGTTGCTTTCCAGACGCGAAATCCCATGCACCGGGCGCATGAGGAGCTGTGCCACATGGCGATGGAAGCTGTTGATGCCGATGGCCTGGTGATTCACATGCTGCTGGGTAAGCTCAAGCCGGGTGATATTCCTGCGCATGTGCGCGATGCTGCGATTCGCAAGATGGCGGAGATCTACTTCCCGCCGAACAGCGTGATGGTGACGGGTTACGGTTTTGATATGCTCTACGCCGGTCCGCGTGAAGCTGTATTGCATGCCTACTTTCGTCAAAATATGGGCGCCAGCCATTTTATTATTGGTCGCGACCATGCCGGCGTTGGTGACTACTATGGTGATTTTGACGCACAAACCATTTTTGATGACGAGGTTCCCGAAGGCGCAATGGATATAGAGATCTTCCGCGCCGACCATGCCGCATACTCCAAGAAGCTCAAGAGAGTCGTGATGATGCGCGATGCACCGGATCACACCAAGGAGGACTTCGTGTTGCTCTCCGGTACCAAGGTTCGCGAAATGCTGGGACAGGGGATTGCGCCGCCACCGGAATTCTCCCGTGACGAAGTTGCGAAAATCCTCATGGATTACTACCAGTCTCTCGATGATTGAGTCCTGATCCAGGAGTAATAAAAAGCCCGCTCTTGAGCGGGTTTTTT
>JAYELV010000327.1:0-1819 GCA_034717755.1 Pseudomonadota bacterium
CCCTACTGGACAGCCAATTTAGCTGTTCTGGTTTCCAAAGGGAGTGATGTGCAGTATCGCTATATCGACTGCACCATTCCAGCAGAAGAGGCGGTAAAGCTGATCTGCTTTTATGCGGCAGAAGCCAATAATCAGGAGAGTAAAGTCCTGGCCGGGGTCAGAATCGCTGATCTTCATGCCGAGACATTTACAAACAAAGAGGGAGAAGTTGTTCCCTGCCTGAAAGGCCGACTAATCAAGGTGAATTGGTTGAAGGTCAATGGCAGAATGGTCTTCAAGGCCGAACCTGCTGTTGAACAGGCAACCTCTGCTGCTTGATGGTGAAGCTGATCTACACGCTATGTTGCGATCGGCGTCAATAGCAAAGGCTGCCACTCCTCTTGCGAGGAGTGACAGTCTCTTCAGGTCATCGGAGATAGGTCTCGGTGATATCCCCACGGAAATGTCCCATCTCCTGGGAGACGATTGTCAGTGCATCATCATAGGTGAAACCACTTCCCTGCAGTTCATCCATGCGTTCCTGGGCATAATTGTGACGTAGGCCATGGATGCCTGCAGACCAGCCCAGTTCATGGTGACTGGCGCTGGACCAGGCTGCACTTAATGCCTGGCCGCCAGGCAGATCGTAATAGGAGCGCAATCTCACGCCACGATCAGATCGTTCCAACGGAGCATCCCGGCGATGGGCTTCCAACTTGTCGGCCAATGCCGGGGGAATCGCCACCTCTCGAATCAATCCACCCTTGCCATTCACGCTATAGCGCACATAATCCGCTCGTCCATAGAATCGATCAGATCCCCACTTCCGATGGGTGCTGAGAGGTTGTTCGGCGATGGGGCGGATCGTCAACATTTCTGATGCGCGCAGTCCGGTGGCATAGACGATCTCTGCAGCAAGTTGCTGGCGCGGTGTCAGACTTTCATGCACCAGCTCACGTTGTCCCTGCGTATACGCCCTGGATCGTTCTGCAAGGCCTGCAGGACGGTCCGCCTGGGCAAAGACACGCACCAGGGCATCGCGATCCAGTGAGGGGAGAATACGCAACGCCTGGCGATCCAGATCCAGGGCTTTCTGGCCGACATTCTCGGCACGGTATTCCAGGTATGCCTGGGCCTGCGCCATGGTGATGTGGTTCAGTCCCATCTGATCACCAGTGTTTTTGAGCCACTGCGCGACTCCAGTCAACGCCTGCTGATAAGCCCGTGCGGTTCCCACCGAGTGAATCTTCCCATCATCCTGATTGCCGTGTCGCGGCTGCCCGAGAGCGAGCATGCGGCTGACAGACTTTTCCGCTTGCTTCTCCGGTGATCTGAAGCTCCTTCTCATGCTTCTTTCCTGGATGCAGGTGAATGATCCACCATTTCGGGGAGTTGCTGGAGGTAGCGCATGACAGTCGTATGCGCCACGCTTACCCGGTGCTCCTTGCGAAGCCAAACCATGAGATCGGGATAGCTTCCACCGGCAAGACGCAACTTCACCAACTCGGCGCGATAGCGACTCAACTTGCTGCGGTGGTACGCCTGGCGGCGAGCTATTTCACGATGGCGATGGATCACCTCCAACGCAGCGGCAGCATCTAATTTGTCAGTCATCAATCTGTCTCCCTGGCAGACGAATGTTAATTCCGATAGATACGAAAACGACATCCTGTCGTTAACCGGGAAACCCCGATTGCCCATGTTTAACGCAGATGCGTTTGGCTAGGACTGTGCTGGCCTGCGAGTAACGTCAGCGGACGACTTTATTGTGCCTGTGAGTTCAGGAAGGGAGTGCTGGTAACGTTAGCGAACGGCTTTGGCATGTGTGCTCAGGAAGGGA
>JAYELV010000327.1:1919-8281 GCA_034717755.1 Pseudomonadota bacterium
TGCGTTTGGCTAGGACTGTGCTGGCCTGCGAGTAACGTCAGCGGACGACTTTATTGTGCCTGTGAGTTCAGGAAGGGAGTGCTGGTAACGTTAGCGAACGGCTTTGGCATGTGTGCTCAGGAAGGGATGCTGATAACGCCAGCAGACGGTTTGACCTGTGTGCTCAGGATAGGATGCTGGTGACGTCAGCGAACGGTTTGGCCTGTGTGCTCAGGATAGGATGCTGGTAACGTCAGCGAACGGCTTTGACCTGTATGCTCAGGTTGGAATCTGTAACGTCAGCAAACGGCGATACGCCGTATATTGCTGACAGCAGCGGCCAACGAGCGGCTGCTGGCCTGTGCGTTTTGGCTGTGCTAACACCCCTCTGCGCATTGGCTCTCGCCCCCCGCTGTGTTGTATTGCGCAGCAATATTACACAGCGGGGGGCGAACACCTGCAGTATAGCAGAATACTTGCACAGGTCTAGGCATCACAAACCTCTCTGCCCGGAAAGGAACGGGCAGAGAGCGGTGCGAAGCACCGACGGCACACACAGCGCTCGGGAGCTGTAATACATCTGCCACCTGGGGAGATGCAGCCATTATATTAGTGTATGGTTGCTCCATGAAACTCCATATCCTGAATGATCTGCACATCGAGTTTGAAGAGTTCGCGCCGCCGGCAACTGGTGCGGATGTCATCGTCCTGGCTGGCGATATCGGCGTGGGAGCGGAAGGTCTGCGCTGGGTGGAAACCAGATTCGCGGATACCCCCGTTATCTATGTGCCGGGAAACCACGAGTTCTACCACCATGATATTGCCCTGACTGATGAGTTGAAGGCAGCAGCATCCGATCACATTCACGTACTGAACGACGACCTGATTATCATCGACGGTGTACGCTTCCTGGGCAGCATCCTGTGGACGGACTTCGCCCTGTTCGGCGAGGCGGACAAGTTCTATGCCATGCACGAAGCGCGGCTGCGAATGACAGATTTTTCCATTATCCAGCATCATGGAGTGCGTTTCACCCCCGAGGACGCCATTCAATTGCACAAGGCCAGTCGAGAATGGCTGGCGGCAATGCTGGCTGAACCCTTCGACGGCAAGACGGTGGTCGTCACCCACCACGCCCCTTCATCCCGGTCTGTGCATCCAAGGTATGCACGCGACCTGCTGACTCCGGCCTTCGCCAGCAAATTGGAAAATCTCATGCATGGAGATCAGGTAGAACTATGGATCCACGGTCATATGCATGAGTCGTTCGACTACGAGATCGACGGAACACGGGTGCTCTGCAACCCCCGCGGATATGCCCCGAGAGCACTGAATCCTGATTTCAAAGCGGATCTCGTTGTAGAAGTCTCACCATGAATGAATTTTTTCCTCCCGCAAACCCGCAGACACGCTCATTCAATTCGAGAGTGATTATTTCAAATGGCTGAAATGGTCGACCTGACGGTTCAGGCACGCGCCTGGCTAGAGGGCTTGATCAGTGATTCCGCCGGGATATTCAACTCCTGATGCAATCGCCTGATCATGCTAAGCGTCAGTGAGCGTTTGCGATTGAGAATCTCATACACGCGATTGCTCTTGCCGATCATCGGCTCAAGGTCTTTAATCGTCAGCCCTTTTTGTTCCATTTCAAACTTGATAGCCTCAACCGGATCTGGTAAATCGAGTGGATAGTGCTTGCTTTCATAGGCTTCCACCAACGTAACCAATACATCCAGTTTTTCGCCATCGGGGGTATCGGGTTGCGCCATCATAAGGGATTCAATCTCTTTCAATGCCGCGCGATAATCGGCATCAGTTTTGATCGGTTTGATGTTCATAAATGGCTGTCTCCACAGTTAAATTGTTTGCACATCAAGCTTGTCATATTGGGCATGGGCGCCGATAAACCGGATATACACCACCCGATAAGCATAGTTGATCCATACCACCAGCCGGTATTTGTTGCCGGCAATATTGAAAACCACCCTGCCATCCTTAAGGATGCTGGCGTTTCTAAAGTCTTGTTTGACCTCTGCAGGAGAAGCCCGGTCTGCTTTCAGAGTATGCCTGTACCATGCCAAAGTTGGCTCGGTAGCATCTTTGTGGGATGAGCTCCCTTCCCAGAATGCCTTCAGCGTCGATAGAGAGATAATTCTCATGTAAGGAATGATAGTCCCAATATGGGACTAAAGCAACTTATCTTTCTGCTGCGGCTGGAATCACAGCATAAATCACTGTTGAATAACACCTCACCCGGCTACGATATCTTCAGGGGCGACAACTCCTTTTAAACGAGCAAATGTCCGCATCCCCTCGGTCGCATCAAAATCAGCATAGTCTGGATTATTCGCCTGGAGGCTGTAGCTGCCATCATCGTGCTTTCTCACCACCCGCAAGACGTATTGATCATTACCACTTACATCCTCTCGCTCCACTGCCATGATCTGATTGCTAATAGAACCGGCATGTTCGGCGTTGACCAGTTCCAGTAGTAAATAATCGCCGTCGCGGATAGGCTGCTTGCCTCCGTCCATAGAATTTCCCGAAGCACGCGCAATGAAGTGGTGTGAGGGATCAGCACGATAGTGAGGAGATAGCTTCACAATGGCCTCGTTTCCACCATCAGCATTCTTGAAATGACCACAGGCAATCTTGAGATTCGGAAAAAACGGGATCTCTTTCCAATCAGCCCCGACCTCCTTGCTGACATCTGCTTCAGTTTCAACAGTAGTATTCGTATTCCTCTGCTCCCGACCCATATACATGGCCAGCTTATAGTCCACCAGCTCCTGCACCATGGCGCGAAAGACATCCCTGTCTTCGGCAAGCAACTCGAAATTGGGTTTCAAGCAGTCATCAACAATGTCAAAGAAGCGGCTGCCCTGATTATTATTGCCACCGATAAAGGCATTCACCGGGTTGGAATTCCAATAAGTGAGCCACTGCCCTGATTTTGTGGCGAGTGCATCAGCAAGATCTTGAAAACGTGCTGGCAGATCTTTTGCCATCAATGGTGGGCGACGCAATAGAATCTCACCGGAGCGGATAGCTAGATCACCTGTAGTCTGTGGATGGAGAAAACCATCGAGTTCAAGCAGCGCTTCCAGTAGCACCATTTTGTACGACTTGGTCATAGCCGCCTTCTCGATTTCAAGGAAGTAGGGGCGATGTCGTTGCAACACCATTCTCTGTACATCATCCAGCCCCCCACGCTCGCCAACAAGATCAAACCAGCTATCAAACTTACTCCTGATATGGCCGAAATTCACTCCGGCATGATACATTTCGACTGCGCTTGGCCGTCGCTGATCCACCAACTTTAACTGCTCATAAATGTCCACAATCCCTTTAGGCAGCGTTTTGATGACTTGTTTCAGGAAATCGATGACACCCAGATCGTAGTTGGCATAGCACCCCTTGGGCAATGGCAAATCCCCCGCCTGTTGGCGTCGGACAAATTCCTGCAGGGAATTCACTCCAAACAGGGATTCCGGCTTGTTCAGGAACGCCTTGTGATTACCGATGAAGTCCAGCACCTGTAGATGCAACTTGCCGGGAAACAAGCGCAGGCCACGCCCCAACTGCTGTAGAAACAGAATTTTTGACTCTGTCGGTCTGAGCATCATCACCGTATCAATCGCGGGAAGATCTGTGCCCTCGTTGAACAAGTCGACCGAGAAAATGACTTCCAATGCTCCGCTCTTCAACTGGCTCAATGCAGCATTGCGTGGTAATTCTGAAGTAGAATGCACAGCCGCAGCACGGATGCCAGCCCGCAAAAAATAGTCCGCCATAAACTCTGCGTGGGAACGGGAAACACAGAACGCCAGCGTGCGACTCTGGCGCAGCTCCCGCCACACTGAAAGCGCGTGTTTGGCGCGTGCGCGGGTGGCCAGGATATTAGTCAACTCATTGGGATCAAATCGCCCATTACGCCAGGGAATTTCAGTATAGTCAACAGAGCGGTCATGGATACCGTTATAGTGAAACGGACACAACAGATCCGCGTTGATTCCCTCGACAAAATTCCTCTCAAATACCAGGTTGTCGTCACACAAGGAGAGGATATCCGCCTGATCTGTACGCTCCGGCGTAGCCGTGAGTCCAAGCATGAAGCCTGGCCGAAAATAGTTGATAAAACGACGATAGGTGGGAGAGTCAGCATGATGGAATTCATCCACTACGATGTAATCAAAAGCTTCGGGATCAAAGTGTTGCAGATGTTCATCCCGTCCCAGCGTCTGAACCGAGGCAAAAATAAAATCGGCTTCGCTATCTTTCGCCTTGCCGGTGTAATAACCGAGACTCGCCTGTGGCTGAATGCGCGCAAAAGTATCCTCTGCCTGTATCAAAATCTCTTCCCGGTGGGCGACGAACAGCACCCGCCTTGCCTTGACCTGCTGCACATCAAAGGCCGCCAGCCAGGTTTTACCCAAACCTGTAGCCATAACCACCAGACCTCGTCGATAGCCTTCTGCTCGAGTGGCTTGCAATGCCGCCAACGCCTCGGCTTGTATCTCCGTGGGCGTGGCGGGTAGGAGTTCCTCCTCCTGTTCACCAGTGACCAGTCGCAGCGATACCTTGCGCCGCGCCACATAGTCATCGATCCATGCATGGGTTAATGGAAATACCCTCGCATCAGAGAACAGCGCCTCAAATTTTCCCAGTATTTCAAGAAACTTCGTTGAATCCGCCGGGTAATCCACCCGTAGGTTCCACTCCAGGCCACGGGTCAGCGCCATGTTGGAGATATTGCTGGAGCCGACAAACGCACAACCTTCAAAAAGAGTCTCACCGTTACGGCGCAAGAAGATATAGGACTTGATGTGAAAGCTGGGATCGCCTGCCGTAGAAAAGAGTCGAATATCCGCACCGCGCTCCGCCAGCAACATCAATCTGCGTAGCGCCTGCGGCTCTGTCACATCCAGATAGTCCGAGGTCAGCACCCGAATCGATGCATTGCGCTCCATCGCATCCCGCAACGCATCAAAGATAAGCGACAGACCACTCTGACGAATAAAAGCCACGGTGATATCGATCTCCGTCGCTTCGTTGATGGCATCGAGTAACTGGGGGAGAAACGGATCTGATTTCCCTCCAGTTACTAATGCGCTGTCTGTTTGTATGCTTGATGCTTTCATCATTACGTTCAATTAGCTTATCTCATGCATTCTTCCACATCATCAGATCAAACAGAGCGAATCAATATTCCATTCAGCCATAGTTCATGCTCCCGCCCCGGTCTGCGATCAGCCGTAACCCATAACTCCTTGATTGCCAGTGTTTCATTCTTATCGACCAACGCCCGTAGCCCTGCTTCATCCATATCGGTAAATCGTCGACCCTGTTTTTCATATTCACCCCGGCCATATTTGAACGAGCAATAGATCACACCTCCAGGCTTCAGTGCATGCGCCAGCCGATGAAAGACATCAGAGAGTTCGCTGGCAGGAACGTGAAGCAATGAGGCGCAGGCCCAGATACCATCAAACTGGTTATGGTATTGGACATCCTGGAAACGCTGCGCCTGCACGATCTGTCCTATCTCTCTTTCTGCTATTGCTGCAATCGCCACAGATGCATCAAAGGCCGTTACCTGGTAGCCGTGTTCGATGAAATATCTGGCATCGCGACCGGAACCGCAACCCGCATCAAGAATGTGCGCCTTCTCTGGCAGCAGCGGCAGGAAACATTGATAAAGCGGCTGCATATCAACATGGAGTGTCGATTCTACATAGGCTTTTGCGTTGTTTGTGTAGTAGTCCATTTTGATGTCGTTGGTTCAGTGGAGTGTATTTTATTGGCAACCCTCATCGGTTTCCTTCTGACTTTATAGGCGCCATACGTAAAACTCCAAACGCCCTCCTCTCGGATAACCGGTCTGTGACTGCAAAGATGATGTCCGAGAAGGCTCCGCTGAATTCGTTTTCCAGCGCCTGCCGAAAATTGGCCGCGGCGAGAGGTGAACCCTTCGCTGCAGGAGGTCCTTTCGCTCCAGACTTGTTTTCAGTGCTGGTCAATTATTTGCTTTATTTTATGACTTGCCAGTGGCCACCCTTTTTGGGGCCGATACGCTCTAGTTTTCCTTGTTTGACAAGCTTATTACTTGCTCTCTCCACTGCGCTAAGGGATTTATTAATGTGCTCTGCCAACTATGCAAGTGTCATTGCCGGACTCTGCGCCAGTATTTGAAGAATGAGTTCTGGAGTTTTCACCGGCATTTTTACCGGCGTTTTTACCGGCGTTTCTACCAGCTCCAAGGTTGAGCAACAGCTTCTCGGTATTATCACGATGGCTGATGTGGGCCAGATCGAGGAAATGGTTTAGCCTTTCGGCATCCAGCATATCCTGCCAATCTATGTCGAGGCGCAATTGTTGGTCGA
>JAYELV010000328.1:0-8268 GCA_034717755.1 Pseudomonadota bacterium
GAACGCGCCTTGAGCGGCCCGAAGGGTAAATTACAGGGATGTAATTTATAATCTCAAGCAGATTGCCGCGGTCGCTTAGGCTCCCTCGCAATGACAGCATTCACACGGGGTTATTGAGAAGTTACTCGATACACATGGAATTATTCGCTTCGCTCACCCTTCGGGCCGCCTTGTGGGCGTTCAAAGCGCAAGCGCTTTAGTCCGGCTAAAAAACTGCCGGAATGACGGCGTTTTGACAGCGCCGCTGCTTATAGTTATTTGTGCATCAGTGTACTAGCAATGCTTCGAGTTCACTTTGCTGCACCGGATGCTGCAATACGCCGGTCAGGGGATAGATGCTGTTGAGTTGCTCAACATATTGATATTCCAGGCGACTGGCAATGACAATGACTCTGGTGGCGGGCGCATATTTTGGCAGGCTTGTGAGCAGCACATCAAGATTGCTGATATGCACGCCGGCATAGTTGTTGCCGTAGCCGTAGAAAAACTCAGCGACAATGAAATCCGGTGCTTCCCTCTTTAACAGCTTGAGTGCGTTGCGGACGGAATTGACCCTTTGCTCGCTGATGTTCAGCTGCTGATAGAGGCTGGAGAAACGAGGGTGGGTTGGCGACTCGATAATTGAAAGCAGCGACGACATGCTGTGCTTCTATTTGCAGGGTGTCGAGCGATGATAATAGTCATACTTGTGCAGTCTGGACGTCAATGCCCATGCCTTTTGATGGGAGAGGGGCTCACGTTGGGGGAAAACGATTCTGACATAGAGATCCTTGCAGTGGTCGACAACGATGGACTGCAGCAGTCTCTCGGCTTCTGCAAGTGTCATGGGAGGTGAAAATTCACTATCCCCGGGACGTTTGACGATAAACCTGTCATCGCCGAGCTGGCTGGTATAGCGGAAATCGACAACAAACTTATTCTTGTTGCTGCGCGCAGGTTTGACGAGCTTGTCATATTTGACTCTAAGATCGGAGTAGTCATCCTCCAGGCCTGACAGATCCTCCTGTGAACTACTCAATGTCTGCCGCAGTGCGGCAATATTGGCAGTGATGCTCTCGTTCTTTTGCTGCAGGTTTTCCACCAGGGTGCGTTTTTCGCTGAGTTCACTCTCGCTTCCTGCGAGCTTCTCCTGCATGGCGCTGACGGTCTCATTGAGCTGTGCGAGCAGCTGGTTGAGGCGGGCGGTCTCCTGTTCGAGTTGTGTGCGTTCATCAGTAAGTGTGTCGATAGAAGCAAGATGCTGCGTTGCCGTCGATTCATGTTGTGACGTCAGCTGCTGTGCTGCACTCAGTTGTTGTGTGGAAATCCCCAGTTTTTTCTGGATTTCACGGATTGTGTCGAGAGATTTCTGCTGCTGCAGCCTGACTTCTTCAAGCTCTTGTTGTGATAGACGATGATTCGCTGCGAGCTTCTCTTTATGCTGCTGAAGCTCAGCGATCTGTTGTTGACTCTCTTCTGTTGCAGATTTGAGTTGTGAGACTTCTGAACGGCTGCTCTTTAGTGCCGAACTCTCTTCAGACAGCCTCGCGCTTGTGCTGGTGATTTTCTGCTGCGCGTCATCCAGCGACTCCTGTGTCTGTTGCAGCTGTGTACGGGTTTCATCGAGTTGTGAATCTGTTTTTTCCTGAACAAGCATCGACGCTTCGAGTTCGCGCTGGCGACGCTTTTGATCCGCCAGCAGCGTGCTTTTCTGTTGTTCCAGTTGCTGCAGGCTTTTTTTCTGCTGTTCGCCCAGTTTTTGCAATTCAGCAAGGTTTTGCTGCACGCTGTCAAGCTGTTGCTGACTCTGCCTGATCTGCTCTTCAAGGCCCCTGTTTTTTTCGCTGCCGAGACTCAGCGCCGAGGTCGATTGTGCGAGCTCCTGCTGCAGTTTTTTCTGCGTTGCCTGCAGACTGCTCTTGTGCTCGTCAAGTTGCGTGATGTTGAGTTGTTGCTGACGGCTTTTTTTCCGCAGGGCTTCAAGTATCTGCTGCAGAGAGGCGACTTTTGTGACATTTTCTTCAAGCTTGCCGGCCAGCAACGTCTTGATTTTTTCTGATTCAGTCACTTCTGCGCTAGCCAGACGTTCTGCGGCCAGTGTTTCCGTCAGTTGCCTGACAAGATCCGTATTGCGCGTGATCAGCACGATCATAGCAAGCAGAAAAATCATGACGATGACAGTCATGATATCTGTAAACGAGGGCCAGAAGCTCTCATTGTGTTCGCTGCTCTCCCGGTTCAGGCGGAGATCGATAAACCCCTCACTCATCGTTCTCTTTCTCGTGCTCGATGCGGAATCCGTGACGCAGAATGGTTTTTAACTCATCCATGTGTGGCGGGAAAGAGTCTGTCTGGGTTTTAAAACTGATGACAGCCTGTGCCATGGCATGTTCCATGGCGCCAAACTGCTTCTGTGAGTGATCCATCTTTTTCGTCAACTCCTGCAGCAGGCGCAGCAGGCCGGAAAGTTCATGCACGATGCTCTCGTTGGTAACCTGGAATTTAGGGGAGAGATAGGCCGTTGTTACCTGTTCAATGCCGCTGACCAGGTTTGTCTGTACATTGGTTAATTTGAGATAGAAGTAACCGAAAAAGAGATAACAGGCGATAGCGGTCATGGTGGTTGACAGCGCCGTTGACATCCCGTGGATGACCAGGCCCATGCCGCTGGAGTCAACGCTGCCTTCAAACATGCTGGATGCACCGATCAATGCGATGGAGAGCGAAACGATGGTGCCGAAAACACCGGTCAGTATGAGCACGTTGTTAATGAATCTGGGGAGATTGATCCTGGTGCTTTCGTTGGCGACCAGCGTTGCCGCCAGGGCGCCCTGATTGATCGGGGTGCGACTCTCATAGAGGCGCTGCATCATCATGTAGCGGGTACTGATCATGTTTTTCGTATTCATCCCCTGCAAAGGATCGTCAGGGTCGTCCTGCATATTGTCGATAAAGGTTCTGAGCGCTTTCTCTTCACGCGCATAGCCGGCAAGGGCGACGACAATGCGGAACATGCCAAGTAGGAAGAGCACCAGGATGAGGCCGTTGATAATAATGCCCACATCGGAAAGCTGGTTGGTGAGATAGATATCCTTGATTTTTCCGTATTGCCATGCAATCAATAAGCCGACGACGATAGCGGACAGCAGCATTTGCAGCAGTACTGAGCGGCTATAGGCACGACGAAACTGTATGAGTTCCAAGATGATACTCCGTGGGAATGGGACAGGTATTAGTGGGGCAGTATTTTAGCATAAACTGATAGGCGGGGTGTTTGTCACTCATTTATTTGAATCGATCACTGAGCAGAAAGGCTACAATTATAAAACTTCATGACATTCCTATGGTTCTAAATATTACTTAAAGCATATTGTTTTAAGTAGAGACTTGGAATATACTGTATATGCTAGATATATATGGGGAAATGCCACTATTTGTCTTGAAGACAACTGAAAAAGTGGAGGGTCAATGAAAAAATCACTTCTACTGCCAGGATTACTTTTCTGTCTATTGCTCCTCAGTGAGAGTCTTGTTGCAGGCTCTGTCAATGGTGTGCGCAGCTGGACAGCACCTGAACGCACCCGCCTGGTGTTTGATCTTTCCGAACCTGTGAAGTACAAGGTGACTCAGGATTCCAAATCCTCCCTGCTGAAGTTGAAGATTTTAAGAAGCCGGCTCAATGCTCAGATTCCTGCTTTCAACAAGCATAAGGTTATCTCCTCTATCGCAACGAATCCGTTGAATACGAGAAGTGTCGAGATTCAATTTAAACTCAGAAAAGCCGTCAAGGTCAAGAGCTTTCAGCTTGATCCGGGGGGGCGTTACGGCTATCGCCTGGTGCTGGATCTTTATGTGAAAGAACAGCATGACAAACCCAAAGTCGCCAAAAAACAAACGCCCAAGAGCAGCAAAAAACAGACTCTGGCTGCGAAGGTCAGTAAACAGATCACGCATAAAAAACAACCGAAGGTTGTAAAACAGGCTCCTCCTCCGCCGCAGCAACGGCAAGCCTCAAAAAAAATGCGTGGACGGGATATCGTCATCGCCATTGATGCCGGACATGGTGGCGAGGATTCCGGCGCTATGGGCGGCAACGGCACTTTTGAGAAAGATGTGGTGCTGCAGATCGCCAACAAACTCAAAGATCTGCTGGACAGGGAGGGTGGTATACGCGGCGTGCTGGTGCGCAAATCGGATTACTATATCTCCCTGCGCAAGCGTATGGAGATTGCGCGTGATTATCATGCGGATTTCTTCGTCTCTATTCACGCGGATGCTTTTCATGACGAGTCTGCAAGGGGTTCATCTGTCTATGTGCTGTCAAACAAAGGGGCATCCAGTGAAGCGGCTTTCTGGTTGGCCAAGCGTGAGAACCAGGCTGATCTGGTTGGCGGCGTCAGCCTCGATGACAAGGACGAAGTCCTTGCGTCCGTGTTGCTGGATCTCTCCCAGGCAGTCAGCAGGCAGGTGAGTCATGAGGTGGCGCAGATGACGATCAGGGATTTGAGGAAAGCTGGAACGGTTCACTTCAGCGAGGTTCAAAAAGCGGAATTTGCGGTTCTGAAATCACCGGATATTCCATCGATGCTGGTGGAAGTGGCCTTTATCTCCAACGCTATGGAGGAGGAAAAACTGCGTGATCAGGCGCAACAGAAGGCGTATGCAGAGGCTATTCTGGCAGGGATACGCCGCTACTTTCACCGTGCTCCACCCCCTGGAAGCTGGCTGGCAATGCGCCACAAGCCAAAAATCCGGGGAAGACAATATGTGATTGTCGCGGGTGATACGCTATCTGAAATCGCACAACGATATGAGGTGAGCGTTTCGCGTTTGAAAGATCACAACCAGCTGGGACAGAATGGCATTCGCGCCGGACAGGTGTTAAAAATCCCTGCCGATAGTTAACAATTTCTCAGGACTGGTGGCGTCCATGCTGATGCAGGGACAGCTATCCTCTTTCAATAATCCCTGATCAGGACGGATAACAGTGGCTCTACGCCTGCACCAAACGCACATTCTGTGCAACCAGGCCGTCAGCATCCTGCGGACTCTCCTGGATATAGAATTCAAGCACGGTATCACCATGAATGAGATCCTCCTCGTTGACATCCTCGGAGATTTCATTGATATGGCAGAAGGCGCTGTTCCAGGGTGACTCCTTGATGCGGGTGTTGGTGATCCAGTTGTTGTCATCGATCTGACCAAGAAAGCTGAGAAATCCATAGCCCTTTTCTGCAAACCATTTTGTGCAGATCCCACGTACACAGGAGCCGGTTCTCCCCCATGAATTTTTCGGTTCATAGGCGATAGGGATCAGATTCGGTGTGAGGAAGCCGGAGTGAAAAGCATCGGCCTGATGCTGCAGTTGTGTCGACACATGGTCGAAACCGAGCAGTTCCACACGCCGCCCCCTGTTTTGAATCGCGCTGACCAGCGGTAGAAAATCACCATCTCCTGTCACCAGAAGAATTTCATCGAGGTGTTCGGCCTGCTGCAGTGCGTCGACCGCGATGCTCAGATTCGAACTGCTTTCAATCGTTGTCTCTCCTTCGTCACTGGTTATTCGGCGCGTGTCCCTGATATTCACTTTCCAGCCAAACTGACGCGCGATCTGTTGATGCATGTACGACTTTCTGGCGTACTCACTGTCATTCTCTGCAAGCTCTCTATCAAACGCCATGTAGCTATTGAGACGAATCAGGGTGCGATCACCACGCCCGGCAAAACGGCGCAGAACATCGTAACGAAGATGATAACCGCCACTACGGCGGATATTTTCAGAATCGACAAAGATGCCTACTTTGATGGACATAGAGTTCTCCCTGGTAATCCTTGAGTGGCCAACATCTTTACAAATGATTATTTTCAAGCGTCGTCAGTCTGAGACCTGATCTCACTAGACCTTGAAATCCCCTCATCCCAGCCTTCTCCCGGAGGGAGAAGGGGTTTAAACCCCCTCTCCCTTTGGGAGAGGGTTGGGGTGAGGGCGGTGCTTTATTTGTTGAGACGGTTCTCAATCAGGTTGTCGACCACTGATGGGTCTGCCAGTGTGGATGTATCGCCAAGGCTATCCAGCTCGTTCTCGGCGAGTTTGCGCAGAATGCGCCGCATGATTTTTCCGGAGCGGGTTTTTGGCAGACCGGGCGCCCACTGCAACAGATTGACCTTTGCGATCGGGCCGATCTCGGTGCGCACCAGCTTGATCAACTCGTCGCGCAGTTCGTCACTGCCTGTTTCACCGGCCATCAACGTGACATAGGCGTAGATGCCCTGACCGGTAATCTCGTGAGGATACCCCACCACGGCAGCTTCGGCGACCTTGTCATGCAGCACCAGCGCTGACTCGATTTCTGCAGTTCCGAGGCGATGGCCGGAGACGTTCAGTACATCATCGACACGTCCTGTTATCCAGTAGTAGCCATCTTCATCGCGACGGCAGCCGTCACCGGTGAAGTAGTAGCCGGGATACATGGAGAAATAGGTATCGGCAAAGCGTGCATGGTCGCCATAGAGGGTACGCATCATCCCGGGCCACGGGTGCTTGATGGCCAGGTTCCCCGAGGTGGCGCCCTCCAGTTCATTGCCCTCTTCGTCCATCAGCACCGGCTCAACACCGAAGAAGGGCATGCTTGCAGAACCCGGTTTCAGCGGAGTTGCGCCGGGCAGCGGTGTAATCATGTGGCCTCCGGTTTCTGTCTGCCACCAGGTGTCCACAATCGGGCAGCGGCCGTCGCCAACTACGTGGTAATACCACTCCCAGGCTTCGGGATTGATGGGTTCGCCGACCGTGCCGAGCAGTCGCAGGCTGCTGCGCGAAGTCTGTTTGACTGGTTCGTCACCTGAGCGCATCAGTGCGCGAATAGCAGTAGGCGCCGTGTAGAAGCTGGCAACCTGGTGCTTGTCGATCACCTGCCAGAAGCGCGAGGCATCAGGGTAGGTCGGGATGCCCTCGAACATAAGCGTTATCGCGCCGTTGCACAGCGGACCATAGACGATATAGGTGTGCCCGGTGACCCAGCCGACATCGGCCGTACACCAATAGACTTCACCTTCTTTGTAATCGAATACAAGTTTATGCGTCATCGCCGCCTGCAGCAGATAGCCGCCGGTGGTATGCAGTACCCCCTTGGGCTTGCCGGTTGAACCTGATGTGTAGAGGATGAACAGCGGATCTTCAGCATCCATCTCCTCGGCGGGACACTCCGCAGAAGCTTCGGCCATTGCTTCGTGATACCAGACATCCCTCTCATCATTCCACTGCACCTCACCACCGGTGCGCTTGATGACCATGCAGGTGTGCACATTGGGACATTCACTGACCGCCTTGTCGGCATTGATCTTCAAAGCAACATTTCTGCCGCCGCGTACGCCTTCATCGGCAGTGATGACGGTCTGACAATCAGAGTCGAGGATGCGATCGCGCAGGGAGTCAGGAGAGAAACCGCCAAAAACCACCGAGTGAACTGCGCCGATGCGCGCGCAGGCAAGCATGGCAACCGCTGCTTCAGGAATCATCGGCATGTAGATTGCGACCCGGTCGCCCTTGTTGACGCCGCGGGATTTCAGTACATTGGCGAATTTGCACACCTCGGTGTGCAGTTCGCGGTAGCTGATATGGCGATCCTCCTGCGGATTGTCGCTCTCCCAGATGATGGCTGTCTGCTCTGCGCGTTTTTCAAGGTGACGATCCAGGCAGTTGAGCGTGACATTGAGTTTGCCACCGATAAACCATTCAATCGAGATATCGTCCTCAAAACTCCACTTCAGCACCTTGTCCCAGGGTTTTGTCCAACTGAGGTAAGTAGTCGCCTGTTCGGCCCAGAACCCTTCGGGATCATCGATCGAGCGTTGATACATTTGCGTGTATTGTTCGGCTGTAACATTGGCTTGTGCTGCAAATGCTTGTGGAACCGGATATACCCTGGATTCTGACATGGTGCTCTCCTGTGGTGTTTCTGATGTGTATTGTTTAATCAAGGTGATGTTGCGTCATGTTCCTCACTGTGTCAAAGGTTTTCATGCGGTCTTTAGGAGTTGTCCAAAAATAGACGGATTTTAGAAGACAAATGTATCGCTTGCAGCTCTATTCAGGCAAAAAAAACCCCGTCATGATGACGGGGTAGTTTTGAAAAAATATAGTGATTACCATTTGTAAAAATTTCTCGGATCAGAGTAAAAACTGGCTTCGATCGCAGTAGTCGGTTGCGGTTCCCAGGTAGTGACACTCTTTGGAGCGTCCACGCTGGTTACAGACATATCGATGCCATAATAGGTCGAGTAGTAGTTCTC